>NZ_JBQQBW010000044.1:0-55046 GCF_052245415.1 Streptomyces sp. 8N706
ATCAACATATCTGGCGTTGACTTTTGGCACGCTGTTGAGTTCTCAAGGAACGGACGCTTCCTTCGGCCCCGTCTCCGGGCCCTCCGGGCGCTTCCCTTCGGTGTTTCCAACCTTACCAGACTCTATTTCGCACCGTTCCCGGTCCGAATTCAGATTCCGGCCCCCTGTTGGAGCGGGGTTTTCGCGCCTTCCGGCGCTGCCACCACGTTAGCGGATTTCCCGACCGGCTCATAATCGAGCCATTCGCATCAGATTTCGGCATGCCGAAATCATCCCCGATGGGAGTTCCTCGTAGCGACAGTGATGCCGCTTGCGGGTGGTTGGGGGCCGACCTCTGGCCGTCCCTTACAGCTCTGCCCGTTCAAGCGGCTCGGGCTACGTTAAGCGGTCGGACATCCGGAGTCAAGCTCCGCCCTGGCGGCGGCGGCGCGGAGTGTGGGCGCGATAGGGGCTCACGGTCGGATCTCCGTCAATCCAGAATCGCCAGGGGTGGGCCGCGCCATCGCCGCTGACTCCTGTCCGCGGGCCGTTCCGGATCTCGTCGCGGTCCGCCGGATCTCCGGTCAGTACCGCCAGAGGGGCCTGAGGACCTGCACAGATGTCGAAGCCGTTGAGCGAGCGGTCCACATCGAGGGCGGTCGCCAGACGCGCCGGCCCCTTCGCCAGTTCGTTCTCCTTGCGTGCTGTCGGACGGCGCTTTTGGGCCAACTCGCTGCCTGTCCTGATCTCACCCGCCCGGAGCAGGACACCGCTCGCGGTGCCCACCGGGCCGCAGACCAGGTTCAGGCTGAACCACATGCCGTAGATGAAGTAGACGTACGCGTGCCCGGGCGGGCCGAACATCGAGGCGTTGCGCTCGGTGCGGCCGCGGTACGCGTGCGAGCCGGGGTCGGTCGAGCCGTTGTAGGCCTCGACCTCCGTCAGCCGCAGTTCGATCGGCCCGTCAGGCGTCGTACGGACCAGGGTGCGGCCCAGGAGGTCGGGGGCGACCTCGAGGACGGGCCGGTCGAAGAAGTCGCGTGTCAGCGGCGTACGGTGCGGCATGCGCTCCGAGCGTAGTCCAACGGGTACGGGCCGGTCGCTGGCCATGTGACTTCCCGCTTGGAAGGGTGGGGGCGCGGAATCACCAAGGGCGGAACCACCAAGGGCCGTTCCGCGTATGTAGGTAGGGATCAAGGCGATACAGGCTCGGCCTGGGAGGAACAAGATGGGCTTCAAGAAGCTGCTGGCGAGCATGGGTGCCGGCGGGGCGTCGGTGGAGACGGTGCTCACCGAGGCGAACGTCGTGCCGGGTGGGGTCGTACAGGGTGAGGTCCGGATCGAGGGCGGGTCCGTCGCCCAGCAGATCGAGGGACTCTCGGTCGGGCTCCAGGCCCGGGTCGAGGTGGAGGGCGGGGACAACGAGTACAAGCAGGACGTCGAGTTCCACAAGCAGCAGCTGGGCGGGGCGTTCGAGGTCCAGGCCGGTGCCGTGCACGCGGTTCCGTTCGGGCTGGAGATCCCGTGGGAGACGCCGGTGACGACCTTCCTGAGCCGTCATCTGACCGGTATGAACGTCGGTGTGACGACGGAGCTGCAGATCGCGCGGGCCGTTGACTCGGGCGACCTCGACCCGGTCCATGTGCATCCACTGCCGGCGCAGCAGGCGATCCTGGACGCCTTCGGCGCGCTGGGTTTCCGCTTCAAGAGCGCGGACCTGGAGCGCGGGCACATCCGCGGGACCCGGCAGCGGCTGCCCTTCTACCAGGAGATCGAGTTCTTCGCCCCGGAGCAGTACCGGGGGCTGAACCAGGTGGAGCTGAGCTTTGTCGCGGACGACCGCGAGATGGACGTCATCCTGGAGATGGACAAGAAGCCGGGCCTGTTCACCGAGGGCAGCGACTCGTTCCGGGCGTTCACCGTCGGCCTCCACTCCTTCCAGGAGACCGACTGGGCGGCGTACCTGAACCAGTGGCTGGCCGAGGTCGGTGGGCGGCGCAATTGGATCTAGGCTCGGAACCGCAGAACTCCACCGATCAGGAGGTTCCGACGTGACCGAGCTCAACAGGCCGCCACTACCGCATGACTTCCATCCCTCGGTGCCGTCGTTCACCGTGGTGAGCGAGGACATCGCGCCGGGGGCCACGCTGGGCGACGCCCAAGTGCAAGCGGGTGGCAACACCTCGCCGCAGCTCCGGTGGGAGGGTTTCCCTGCGGAGACCAAGAGCTTCGCGGTGACGTGTTTCGACCCGGACGCACCGACCGGCAGCGGCTTCTGGCACTGGGTGCTGTTCAATATCCCGGCGACGGTCACAGAACTCCCCCCGGGGGTCGGCAGCGGCAGGTTCGAGGGGCTGCCCAAGGGGGCCGTGCACGCCCGGAACGACTACGGGACACGGGAGTTCGGCGGGGCCGCCCCGCCGCCCGGCGACCCGGCGCACCGGTATGTCTTCACGGTGTACGCCGTGGACTCGGAGCAGCTGGGCCCGGACGAGGACGCCTCTCCTGCCGTCGTGGGCTTCAATCTGCGGTTCCACACCCTGGCGCGTGCGCAGTTGATCGGCGAGTACGGGGCTCCCGCAGAAGCCTGACCTCTCCCTGCCCCTCCGTTCTGCCCCGGTCACCTCCCTGGTGACCGGGGCAGACCGGTTCCCAACCCGGCCGCCGTTCCCGTCCCGGGCCGACTCGGTTTCTTCCACTACCGGCCCGCGCCCCGTTTTCACCCGAGCGCCCCTCGCCGTACGGGAAATTGCGTTGTTCCGACCGGGGCGCCCGGCCAGAGTTGATCCCGGCCCGCCGCGACGGCGGGGAGGCCGCGGAACGGTACAGGGATGACTGCGGGAGGTGGGCGGGGATGCGCGAGACGCTGGTGCTGAATGCGAGCTTCGAGCCGCTGTCGACGGTGACGTTGCGCCGTGCGGTGGTGCTGGTCATGCAGGACAAGGCCGTCGTCGAGAAGGCTCACCCCGGACTGCGCATCCGTGCGGCCGCGGTCGATGTGCCGGTGCCGCAGGTGATCAGGCTCTGCCGGTACGTACGGGTGCCGTTCCGAAGACAGGCGCCGTGGTCGCGTCGGGGGGTGCTGATGCGGGACCGGCACCGGTGCGCGTACTGCGGGCGCCGGGCGACGACCGTGGATCACGTGGTGCCGCGTTCCCAGGGGGGTGCGGACACATGGCTGAACACGGTCGCCGCCTGTGCCGAGGACAATCACCGCAAGGCGGACCGCACTCCTGATCAGGCGGGGATGCGCTTGATCAACAGGCCGTTCGAGCCGACGCCCTCGGACTCGCTGCTGCTCGCGTTGGGGGTGTCGGCCCGGGAGACCCTGCCCGAGTGGCTGCCGCTGCCCGCCTGAGGGACGCGAGGACGCGCGGGCGGGCCCGTCGTTCAGCTGCGGCTCAGCGGAGCAGCAGCTGAACGATCGCGGCTGTACCGACCGCGACGATCACTGCGCGCAGTGCGGTGGGCGGGAGCCGCCGGCCGATCTTGGCGCCGAGCTGGCCGCCGAGGGTGGAGCCGACGGCGATCAGCAGTACGGCGTACCAGTCGAACTCGGCGACGAAGAGGAAGAAGAGGGCGGCGACGCCGTTGACGACCGCGGCGAGGATGTTCTTGACGGCGTTGATCCGCTGGAGGTCGTCGTTGAGCAGCAGGCCCATGAGGGAGAGATAGAGAACGCCCTGGGCGGCGCCGAAGTAGCCGCCGTACACGCTGGCCGACAACAGGCCGACAAGCAGCAGGGGGCCGCCGTCGGAGGGGGTGCCGTCGCCGTTCTGCTCGCGGTGTCGCTGTACGGCGCGGGCGAGCCGTGGCTGGAGGACGACCAGGACCAGGGCGAGGGCGATCAGGGCGGGCACGATCGCGTCGAAGGCGGCCGAGGGCAGGGTGACCAGCAGGGCAGCGCCGGCGAGACCTCCGATGAGGGCGGTGACGCCGAGGCGGATGACGCGCTGCCGCTGGCCGCTCAGCTCACGCCTGTAGCCGATGGCGCCGCTGATCGATCCGGACACCAGGCCGAGGGTGTTGGAGACATTGGCGGTGATCGGTGGAAGCCCGGTGGCCAGGAGCACCGGGAAGGTGATCAGAGTGCCGGAGCCGACGATGGTGTTGATGGTGCCGGCGCCGATACCCGCCGTGAAGACGGCCACTGCTTCCCAGATGCCCACGCTGTCCCTCTTCGTGATCGATGTCTATGGCACCGATCATGCCTGATGGGGCACTCAGTCGATACGGGGCTGCTCGCGACGCGGTCCGGGGGTCTTGGGGGCGAGGTCGCCGCCGCCGGTCGTCGGGCCGAAGTTGCCGATGGCGCCGCTGAGTCCCTTGAGGGCGTCGCCGATCTCGCTGGGCACGATCCAGAGCTTGTTGGCGTCGCCCTCAGCGATCTTCGGCAGCATCTGGAGGTACTGGTAGGAGAGCAGCTTCTGGTCCGGGTCGCCGGCGTGGATGGACTCGAAGACGGTACGGATCGCCTGGGCTTCACCCTCGGCGCGCAGGGCCGCGGCCCTGGCCTCGCCCTCGGCGCGGAGGATCGCGGACTGCTTCTCGCCTTCGGCGGTGAGGATCTGGGACTGCCGGATGCCTTCGGCGGTGAGGATCGCGGCGCGCTTGTCGCGGTCGGCGCGCATCTGCTTCTCCATCGAGTCCTGGATGGAGGTGGGCGGCTCGATCGCCTTGAGCTCGACGCGGTTGACGCGGATGCCCCACTTGCCGGTGGCCTCGTCGAGGACTCCGCGCAGGGCGGCGTTGATCTCCTCGCGGGAGGTGAGGGTCCGCTCGAGGTCCATGCCACCGATGATGTTGCGGAGGGTGGTGACGGTGAGCTGCTCGATCGCCTGGATGTAGCTGGCGACTTCATAGGTCGCGGCCCGGGCGTCGGTCACCTGGTAGTAGATGACGGTGTCGATATTGACCACCAGGTTGTCCTGGGTGATCACCGGCTGCGGCGGGAAGGGCACGACCTGCTCGCGGAGGTCGATGCGGTTGCGGATCGAGTCGATGAACGGGACGACGATGTTCAGGCCCGCGTTGAGGGTACGGGTGTAACGGCCGAAGCGCTCGACGATGGCGGCGCTGGCCTGGGGGATGACCTGCACCGTCTTCATGAGTGCGATGAAGACGAGCACCACCAGGATGATCAGGACGATGATGATCGGTTCCATGGATGCTCTCCGTACCCCTTCGGTTGCCTGATGATGATCAGTCTGTCAGAGAGCGGCCGTCCCCGTCGCTGGTTCCGGTCGCCTGACGACCTGTCATATGACGACGGCGGTCGCTCCGTCGATCTCGACGACGTCGACCTGCTGGCCCACTTCGTACACCTGGTCGCCGTCGAGCGTACGGGCGGACCAGACTTCGCCCGCGAGCTTGATGCGCCCGCCGGTGCCGTCGACCCGCTCCAGGACGACCGCTTGCCGGCCGCGCAACGCGTCGACACCGCTGGCCAGTTGGGGCCGCTGGTTCCGGTGCCGAGCGGCGATGGGGCGTACGACGGCGATCAGCGCGACGGAGACGAGGGCGAAGACCAGTACCTGGACGACGGTCCCACCGCCCAACGCGGCCACGACGGCGCCCGCGACGGCGCCGACCGCGAACATCCCGAATTCCGGCATCGCGGTCACAACGAGAGGAATACCCAGCCCTACGGCGGCGATCAGCCACCACACCCATGGATCCACCCGCTCATGGTAGGCGTGGTGACCTCGTCGCGGACAGTGGTCCCGCTCAGGACAGGGGCAGACCCTGGGCCGACCAACGGTCCCCGTTGCGCTCGACGATGAGCGGCAGGCCGAAGCAGAGCGAGAGGTTACGGGAGGTCAGTTCGGTCTCGACGGGCCCCGCCGCGAGCACCTTTCCCTGACGGATCATCAGGACGTGGGTGAAGCCCGGCGCGATCTCCTCGACATGGTGCGTCACCATGATCATGGAGGGGGCGTACGGGTCGCGGGCGAGCCGGCCGAGGCGGCGTACGAGATCCTCGCGACCGCCGAGGTCGAGGCCTGCCGCCGGCTCGTCGAGCAGCAGCAGCTCGGGGTCGGTCATCATCGCGCGGGCGATCAGCGTCCGCTTGCGCTCGCCTTCGGAGAGCGTGCCGAACTTCCGGTCGAGGTAGTCGTTCATACCGAGCCGGTCGAGGAAGGCGCGGGCGCGCTGCTCGTCGACGGCGTCGTAGTTCTCGTGCCAGTGCGCGGTCATGCCGTAGGCGGCGGTGAGCACGGTCTGCAGGACGCTCTGGCCGCGGGGCAGCTTGTCGGCCATGGCGATGCCCGCCATACCGATGCGCGGACGCAGCTCGAAGACATCGACTCCGCCGAGCTTCTCCCCGAGGATCTGCGCGGCGCCGGAGGTCGGGAAGAGGTAGCTGGAAGCGACGTTGAGCAGTGTGGTCTTGCCCGCGCCGTTGGGGCCGAGGATCACCCAGCGCTCGCCCTCGGCGACCGACCAGGAGACCTGGTCCACCAGAGCCCGGCCCTCGCGGACCACGGATACGTCCACCAGCTCCAGTACATCGCTCATGAGCGCGTTGTCTCCCATGCAGTCTCGGATGTCGCGTGCGCTCCTGTGGGCGCAGCCCCAGGGAAAACCTACGCCACCGCCCGCCGTGTCCAGTCCCTAGGCTGGTCCCATGCTCAACGAACCTCGCTCCGGACGGCTGGCCGCGTGGGGAAATGCCCTTTTGGCCGGACTCGTCTCGCCCGATGACGCAGTCCACCGCATTGTCGGGGACGACGCTCTGCACCGCGTCGAAGGACTGCCGGAGGAGTCCGCGCAGGTCGGTCTCAGCCTCGGTCTGGGGCGGCTGCGGGCGCTCGGTGTGACCGGGCTGCGGGTGGCGCTGCCGGTGCCGGGGCATCCGCTCGGGCTGAGCGGGCCGCCGGACTTCAATGCGCGGGCGCTGGCCGCCGAGGAGGCGGTGATCGCCACCGGTCCGCATCCGCTGGGACTCGTACCGGAGGTGTACGAGGCGGGGCCCGGGGGCGAGGTGTCCAGCGAGGATGTCCACTGTGAGGTGGTATGGCACTGTCTGCCCGTGCGGGACGCACCGCCGGCGGACGTGCCGTCGCTCGGTGAGGCGGAGCGGGAACTCGCGGAGGCGCTGCGGGAGGCGACGGACGTGCTGTCGCGGCTGGATGTGGCCGGTTCGGGGCCCGTGGCCGAGGCGGCGCTGGAGGCGTACCGGGCGCGCTCCGAACGCGGCCGTGAGGTGCTCGCCCCGGGCTATCCGCCGCGGGCGGTACGGGTGTTGGAGCTGGCGCAGCGGGTGGATGCGCTGATCGCCATCGCGTACGGGAGCGGGGACACCCATGAGCACGGGGGTGCGGTCAGCGCGTCCCACATCGCGGCGCGGAGGGAGGCTCTGCGGCCGGTGGAGCGGACGGCCCGGCGGGCGCAGGTGGCGGCATACAACGCGTATGCGGAGGAGCGGGAGCGGCACTGAGCCGTGGGGCCCTCCCCGCCGCCGCCCGGGCCCGTTGGCCGCCGGGGCGCGCCGGGAAGCGCACTGATGCGTAGGGCCCGGCGGGCCGCTGCCGGGGAGCGGGGGCCGGTTCCGCCGAGCGGCATGGACGCCGCCGCCGGGGAGCGCGCCGGGCCGGAAACGGGAGGGTTCCCCCCGAAGGGCGCCGGAGCCGGGGGCTGCTGCGGAGGGGCGCCAGGACCGGGAGGGCTGCCCGGGGGCGTGCTGTGGTGAGAAGGCGGGCCGGACGGGGGGCGGCGGAACCGGGGGCGGCGGGTGTTGCTCGAGCGGTACGAAGGCGTGGATGCGCACACGGAGAACCGCTCGGGACCGTAACGGGCGGCTGGGGACCGTACCGGGCGGCTCCGGGGACCGTCGTACCGAGCCGCTCGGAACAGCGGGAAGCCCCGCGGACCGGTGTGGTCCGCGGGGCCTCGGCTGCGCGGTCGGGGCCGCGCGACGCGATCAGTGGTTGGCGGAGTGGTTGCCGAACGCGGGGTTCAGCACGCCGATCACGTTGACGGTGTTGCCGGTGACGTTGACCGGCACATGCACCGGCGCCTGGACCAGGTTGCCCGAGAGGACACCCGGCGAGTGCACGGCCTGGCCCGTCGCGTGCGCACCGTCGGTGGCGGAGGCCACACCGGCACCAGCGGCGACGAAGCCGCCTGCGACCATGGCGACGGCAGCTGCCTTCTTCAGGTTCTTCACTTTCTTGACCCTCCTCGCTGTTGCCACGGCCAATCGCCGCGGCACGCCATGGAGAACGGGCCGTCGTCGGCCAGGTTGCGCCAGACGGGGGACATACACCCGACAGTATGAATCTCAGCCCGGCAGGGAACCGTTCAGCCGGTCACTCCGTGCCGTACCGCCCAGAGCGCGGCCTGGGTGCGGTCCGCGAGGTCCAGTTTCATGAGGATGTTCGAGACATGGGTCTTCACGGTCTTCTCGGAGAGCACCAGCGCACGGGCGATCTCCCGGTTGGAGCGGCCGTCGGCGATCAGGGCCAGCACCTCCCGCTCCCGCTCGGTCAGCGCGTTCCCGCGTCCCTGGCCGACGGCGGCTCCCTCCTGGGAGAGCAGCGCCCCGGCCACCTCGGGCTGCAGCAGCACATGTCCGGCGTGCACGGACCGGATGGCACCGGCCAGGGCGTCCGGGTCGACGTCCTTGTAGACGTATCCGGCGGCACCGGCGCGGAGCGCGGGTACGACAGTGCGCTGCTCGGTGAAGCTGGTGACAATGAGCACCTTGGCGGGATTGTCGAGCGTACGGAGCTTGCGCAGGGCCTCGATGCCGTCGGTGCCGGGCATCTTGACGTCCATGAGGACGACGTCGGGGCGCAGCTCCTCGGCGCGCTCGACGCCTTCCGCGCCGTCGGCGGCCTCCCCCACCACCTCGATGTCCTCCTGCACCTCGAGAAAGGTCCGCAGGCCTCGGCGGACGACCTGGTGGTCGTCGACGAGCAGCACGCGAATGCTGCGGTGGGGCTCAGCCACCGGGCACCTCCATCTCGATCACGGTGCCCTTCCCGGGCGCCGACTCCACCGTGAGTCGGCCGCCGACCCCGCTTGCCCGGTCGCGCATCGACACCAGGCCGAGATGGCGGCCGGCGCGGCGGACCGCGGAGGGGTCGAAGCCGCGGCCGTCGTCCGCCACCGTCAGCAGCGCGCCCTGCCCCTGCCGGGTCAGGGACACCTCGACCTCGGCGGCCGCCGAGTGCCGCAGCGCGTTGTGCAGTGCCTCCTGGGCGACCCGCAGCACCGCCTCCTCCTGGGCCGCGGGGAGCGCCCGTACGCTCTGTGACGAGAAGCTGACGCGCGCGGCGTGGGCGCGGTCGAGGACCTGGATCTGGGTCCGCAGGGTGGCGACGAGGCCGTCCTCGTCCAGTGCGGCGGGGCGCAGTTCGACCACGGCGGCGCGCAGCTCGTCGGCCGCCTCGGCCGCGAGATCGGCAACCTGTTGCAGCTCGCCCTTGGCGCGGGCCGGGTCGCGGTCCACCAGGGCCGCCGCGGCCTGGGCGGTGAGGCGCAGGGAGAAGAGCTTCTGGGCGACGGCGTCGTGGAGCTCGTGCGCGAGCCGGGCGCGTTCCCCGGCGATGGTGAGCTCACGGCTGCGCTCGTACAGGCGTGCGTTGGTGAGGGCTATCGCGGCGTGCTGGGCCAGGATCCGGAGGATGGCTTCGTCCTCCTCGGTGAAACCGCAGCTGCCCTCGGGCTTGGGGCACGTCTTGTTGGCCAGGAACAGCGCGCCGAGGACCTCGTCCCCGTCGGCGATCGGCAGACCGAGGAAGTCCGACATATCGGGGTGGGCGCTCGGCCAGCCCTCGAAGCGTGGGTCCTTACGGACGTCGGCGAGCCGCTGCGGGGTGGCCTCCTGGAGCATCGCGGCGAGGATGCCGTGCTGGCGGGGCAGCGGGCCGATGGCCTTCCACTGTTCGTCGGTGACGCCGTCCACGACGAACTGGGCGAAGCCTCCGTGGTCGTCGGGTACGCCGAGGGCGGCGTACTCGGCGTCGAGCAACTCGCGCGCGGACGCGACGATCGTATGGAGCACGTCACGTACTTCCAGATGCCTGCTCATGGCGAGCAGGGCGGCGCTCACCGCGGCGAGTCCCGATCCCGGGACGGGGCCGTTGGTCATGGCCTCACGGTACCGGCGGGGGACGGCCGGTCGGGTCGGGCCGCGGAGGCATCCTCTCCGGTCTTCGGCACGGGATTGGCCAGGACTTGGGGACTAGGACCAAGGGCCCTGGCCCGTCCGTCGGACCGCGCCACGACGTGCCTCCGCCCCGCGGGCCTCGTCACCCCGGAGCGCGGGGTACTGCCGTGGAGCGCGGGGCGGGGTGCTGACCTGTGCCGGTGACCGGGGTGCGCAAGCCCCGTACGGGAGCCGGGGGTGGTGACGGCCTCGCATACGTGATGCCGGAGACGGCCTCACGCCTTCTGACGCCGGAGGGCCCGGCGGGCGTCGGCGCCGGGGCGGACCTCGCGTGCGTCGATGCTGGTTGCCGATGCCGGACGAAGGCCGTGGTGGCCCTCGCACGCGCTGACGCCTGGTGGCGGCCTCGCGTCCACTGACGGGGGTGGCGGGTGACCGGCCGGGCGGTGCCGCCTCGACGGCCGTGCGGAGGCGCCCGCGCACCGCTGTCCGCGGCATGGGGTCGGCGATGTGCGTCTCGCCCTGCCCGGCTGATAGACAATCCCCCGGCATCTCCGGTTCCCCTTTTCGGGGACCGTGGGTTTTGCCCACGCTGTGTGCTCCAGCGAATCCGCCCGGTGAAACCGCCCGGGTCCATATGTGACACGGCGCATAGGACGTACATCACGTACGACCTTTCGTAGTGGACGCATAGGGCTGAATGCGCCCGGAATGACCGGTGACGAATGCCTCCCGGGCGGACCCGGCGGCCCCCCGGAACAACGATTCCGGGTAGTACGTCACACCTTTGCCACAGCTTTTTGGGCCAGCTAAGAATTGCTCCCGTCGCACGGCGCCGCAGATCGAATGCGGCGCTTTCTGCCGGAACGGCGAGCGCAATCCCTGCCGCTCAGGGACTTCGTGCTGCCGTCACCGACCCGGCCTCTGCGACACCAGCTATTGGAAGAGGTCCAAACGCATGCCCGTCCCCACGTTTTCTGGTTACCGCCGCCTGACCAAGACCCACCGTCTCTCCGCCGCGGGTGTCGCCGCTGCGGGCGCCGCGGCCCTGGCCTTCGCGGTCGTACCCGGTTCCGCCGAGGCCGAGCAGGCGCCGCAGGCCGCTCCCCAGGCGCTTTCCGCCAAGCCGGTCGCAGAGTTCAACGCCGACAGCATCGGCAAGATCCAGAAGGACGGCCTGACCCAGCAGTCGGTCCAGGCCGCCAAGCAGGCCAAGGCCGACGCCGCGGCGAAGGAGAAGGCCGAGGCCGAGGCGCGCCAGAAGAAGGCCGCCGCCGACATGGCCAAGGCCAAGGCGAAGTTCGCCGCCGAGGCCAAGGAGAAGGCCGCCAAGGCCAAGGCCGCGAAGGAGCGTGCCGCCAAGGAGGCCGCGAACCGGTCCAAGGCGCGCCAGGCCGTCGCCCCCAAGCAGTACCCGAACAACCTCGACGGCTGGATCCGCGAGTCGCTCGACATCATGAAGAAGCACAACATTCCGGGCTCCTACGAGGGCATCCACCGGAACATCATTCGTGAGTCGGGCGGTGACCCGAACGCCATCAACAACTGGGACATCAACGCCCAGAACGGCGTTCCGTCCATCGGCCTGCTCCAGGTGATCAAGCCGACGTTCGACGCCTACCACGTCCCGGGCACCAAGCACGACCAGCGTGACCCGGTGGCCAACATCGTCGCCGCGTGCAACTACGCCGCCGACCGCTACGGCTCGATGGACAACGTGGACTCCGCGTACTGATCCGTCGCGAACAGCGCCCGGCCACGCACCGCAAGCACGAGGGCGGCGGCACCCGAGAGGGTGCCGCCGCCCTGTGGCGTCTCCACTGGCGCCGACCGGCCGTTGACGGCCGGGGCTACTGACGCATGACCTCCGGCTCGTGCCGCCGCAGCAGCCGCGCGACGATGAAGCCGCACACCGCGCCGAGAGCGAGCAGCACGCCCATGTCGAGCATCCAGGTGCTCAACTCGTGGTCCCACAGCGGGTCCGGGTTCCCGGGCTCCCACGGCAGCAGCACATTCAACTGGGCCG
The DNA here is from genome assembly GCF_052245415.1 of Streptomyces sp. 8N706. Classification (NCBI taxonomy): domain Bacteria; kingdom Bacillati; phylum Actinomycetota; class Actinomycetes; order Kitasatosporales; family Streptomycetaceae; genus Streptomyces; species Streptomyces sp. 8N706. The sequence goes on from NZ_JBQQBW010000044.1 coordinate 12,123, forward strand.
TGGAGCCGGCGCCCGAGACCGCCCAGCGTGACGGCATCAGCCACGCCAGCTGTTCGACACCGATCTTGTCGTGCAGTTGGAAAAGGCACCCCGTGAAGACGACCTGGACGATGGCGAACATGACCAGCAGCGGCATGGTCTTCTCCGCCGTCTTCACCAATGAGGAAATAATGAGGCCGAACATCATCGATGCGAAGCCCAGCGCCATGATGGGCAGGGCGAGTTCGATGCCGGGCGATTTCTCGAGCAACAAACCCTCGGCGGGAAGCTTCCGCGGCAGGAAGCCGATGGCGCTGATGATGGCACCCTGAATTGCGGTGATCACGCCGAGGACGATCACCTTGGACATGAGATACGCCGAGCGGGACAGGCCGGTCGCCCGTTCCCGTTCATAGATCACCCGTTCTTTGATCAATTCACGAACGGAGTTGGCTGCTCCCGAAAAGCAGGCGCCGACGGAGAGGATCAGCAGAATCGTGCTGCCGTCGCGGTTGGAGAACGGCGGGTTGCCGTTCTGGGGCCCGAGCGCCAGACCGTAGTCCGCCGGTATGAGGACGCTCACCACACCCAGAACCGCCGGCAGGATCACCATCAGCCCCATGAAGCCCTTGTCGGAGGCGATCACCGACACATAGCGGCGGATCAGCGTCCGCAGCTGGGCTCCCCAGCTCTGCGGCTTCTGGGGCCTCGTCCGCTGGGGTACGACATCCACCGACTGCGGGGCGACGGCGTCGATGTCCGCGGCGTACATCTGGTAGTGCTGCGAGCCTCGCCAGCGGCCCGCCCAGTCGTAGTCCCGGTAGTTCTCGAACGCCGAGAAGATGTCCGCCCACGTCTGGTAACCGAAGAAGTTGAGCGCTTCCTCCGGCGGGCCGAAGTACGCCACCGCACCGCCCGGCGCCATCACCAGCAGCTTGTCGCAGATGGCGAGTTCGGCCACGGAGTGGGTGACCACCAGGACCGTACGGCCGTCGTCGGCCAGCCCGCGCAGCAGCTGCATGACATCGCGGTCCATGCCCGGGTCGAGGCCGGAGGTCGGCTCGTCCAGGAAGATCAGCGACGGCTTGGTCAGCAGCTCCAGTGCCACGGACACCCGCTTGCGCTGGCCTCCGGAGAGAGAAGTGACCTTCTTCTCCTTGTGGATGTCGAGCTTGAGCTCGCGCAGCACCTCGTCGATACGGGCCTCGCGCTCGGCCTCCGCGGTGTCACCGGGGAAGCGGAGCTTGGCCGCGTACTTGAGCGCGGTACGGACCGTCAACTCCCTGTGCAGGATGTCGTCCTGCGGAACGAGACCGATGCGCTGGCGCAGCTCGGCGAACTGCTTGTACAGGTTCCGGTTGTCGTAGAGGACCTCGCCCTGGTCCGCGGGCCGATAGCCGGTGAGCGCCTTGAGCAGCGTGGACTTCCCCGAGCCCGAGGGGCCGATGACCGCGACGAGCGACTTCTCCGGAACGCCGAAGGAGACGTCCTTGAGGATCTGCTTCCCGCCGTCGACCGTCACCGTCAGATGGCGGGCCGAGAAGGACACCTCGCCGGAGTCGACGAACTCCTCCAGGCGGTCGCCGACGAGGCGGAAGGTCGAGTGTCCGACGCCGACGATGTCGTGCGGGCCGATGATCTGGCGCTGGACCGGCTGGCCGTTGACGTACGTGCCGTTGTGGCTGCCGAGGTCGACGATCTCGAACCGGCCGTCCGGCGTGGCCCGGAACTCCGCGTGCTGCCGCGAGACCTGAAGGTCCGAGACCACGAGCTCGTTCTCCAGCGCACGGCCGATCCGCATGACATGGCCGGCGGCGATCTGGTGGAACGACGTCGGGCCGCGCTCGCCCTGGGCCGGGGGAGAACCGGCGGCACCGCCGCCCTGGTGGGGCAGATGAGCGGCCGGAGGCTGCTGCTGCCAGCCCGCCTGTGCGTGCTGGGACTGCTGGGCGTGTGCCTGCGGGGCCTGGGCCCACCCCGGGGCGGCCTGGTGCGGAGCACCCATCGCGGTCTGCACACCAGGGACGGCGGACGTAGCGGCACCGGTGAGATTCAGCCGCGGGCCGTCGGTGGCGTTGCCGAGGTGTACGGCGGAGCCAGGGCCGATCTCCATCTGCTGGATCCGCTGGCCCTGTACATACGTGCCGTTGGTGCTGCCCTGGTCCTCGATGACCCAACTCCGCCCACCCCAGCGGATAGTGGCATGGCGCCAGGACACTCTGGCGTCGTCGACGACCATGTCACCCTGCGGATCGCGTCCGAGGCTGTACGACCGGGACGCATCGAGCGTCCAGGTCCGTCCGTTCAATTCCAGTACGAGTTCCGGCACTCCATGCCCCACTAGTTGTCCCCCGAGTGATCCCCTGCACAGGGAGTCTAGGGATGGTGAACATCGTCAGGAACTATTTCAGGCTCAACACCTCAACTGAAAGTCGGGCCTTGGCAAGTCCACGCTTTTTGTGCCGTTGACTCCACCGAAACGCACCCGGAGAGTGGTAACCACGCACGTAAGCCCATGGATCATGATCAAACGGGGCAACTCGGCTCGCTGATCGGCGCACTCCCGGGGCTGTCGGGGGAGCTGCGATGCGGGCGAGCGATGGCGCGAGGATCCACTGGGCCGATGTGCTGCTCACCGCGACAGCCGCCGTGAGCTGGTCGTTCCTCGCCATGACCGGCACCGCGGCCGTCGGGTTGCACCTTCTCGGGGCCGATGCCGCGGGCGAGTTGAGCACCATGACGGCAGCGGTGGTGGTGCTCGCCGTCAACGGTCGGATGAACCTCTCAGGAGAGCTGGGGGTGTTCGGTCTGAAGGACGCGGAGGCCGGGGCCGCCGTCGATATCGCGCCACTCGGCGTGGGGTTGGTCGGCGCACTGGTGCTGGCCTGTCCCGTGCACGGCAGCGCCAGGGGGCAGCTCGCCGGGCTGCTGCCCGACCCGCTGGACCGGTTGCTCATCTCCGACGGGCCGGTCACGGTCGGCAGACTGGCGGACCTGGACCGGCGGGTGTGGCTGCTGGTGGCGGCGACCGCGCTGATGATGCTGAGTGCGGGGGTACTCACGGCGGTCCGTACGGCGGACGCCGCGCCGCCGGGGCGGGCGGGCCCCCTCCGCTTCGCGGGGCTCTGCGGCATACGTCTCGCGTCCGCTACCGCCCTCGCTCTGCCGCTGCCGGCCTGGCTGACGGATGTCTCGGCTCACGCGAGCCTGTCGGTCCTCGGCTTCGAGGCCTTCGGCGCGGGGATCGAACTGCACGGGGGCCCGGGCGTGGCGCAGGGTGCGGTGGCGGGGGCGGCAGCGGGCGTGCTCGGAGCCCTGGTGACCTGGGCGGCGGGGGTACGGCCGGGCGGTGGCGGAGGCCGTACGCGCCCGCCCCGCCTCTATCCGGACGCTGCTTACGGCCCGGGCCCCTACAACCCGAGCCCGGTCTACCGGCCGTCCCACGACGAGACGAACCCCTACCTCCGCCCGGCCCCGGGCCCCGAGGAAGGCTGGGGAACTCCCCACTGGTAGGCCCCGCGCCCCGGGTCCGACAACCGAGTCAGTACCAAGGCCGGGGCGCACACGGCGCGTCCTTCTGCGCGGCCGGGACCGAAGCCCACCGCACGTCCTCCCACGAAGCCGGAACCGGATACGCAGGGCGGCCGGGATCCCGGGCCGGTGGCCCGCACGGCCGGTCGTCGTGCACGGCCGGGACGGGAGACCACATCGCCGGTCGCGGCGAGGCCGGACCGAAGTCCACACCACACCTCCTCCCCCGAAGCCGGAACCGGATGCGCAGGACAGGTCGGGCCACCAGGACCAACGCGATCGAGGTGGGGCGGCGGGCACCGGGGGAGGGGACGGGGCCGTAGGGGTGGGGTTCTGGAAACTTGGGGTCCCCCATGCCGAAGGCCCAGGGGAGTATGTGGGGGCCGCCAGGCCCGTAAAGAGACGTTCCAGGACCCCCAGCCCCGGAGGGCGCGGCCCTGCACCAGGCACAGGCCGGACTCATGGCCACAGGCGCAGGCACCGCGCACCCGCGCACCGCTCACCGCGCACCGACCGCCGTGTGCTACCGACCGCCCAACAGCCGAACCCCGACGGAACCGAACCGTGGCGGCGCCGCAGGCAGACGACCCCGCGGAACCGAACCCCAGCAGAGCCCCAGGCAGCCCCAGCAGAGCCGGACCCCAGCGGAGCCGCAGGCCCGTCCCGCAGAGCGGGACCGGCGCGCGGCCTCCTGCCCTGCACCGATACGGTGGGAGCACCATGACCGCATCGCAGAACCCACCTGCCGCCGGGGCCCCCGGCGAGGATGTCCCGACCCTCCTCGTCAAGATCTTCGGCAAGGACCGCCCGGGCATCACCGCCGGGCTCTTCAACACCCTCGCCACCTACTCCGTCGACGTCATCGACATCGAGCAGGTCGTCACCCGGGGCCGCATAGTGCTCTGCGCCCTGGTGACCGCCCCGTCCGGGGAGAGCACCGAGGGTGAGCTCCGGGCCACCGTGCACACCTGGGCCGAGTCGCTGAAGCTCCAGGCCGAGATCATCTCCGGTCGGGGCGACAACCGGCCCCGCGGCGTGGGCCGCTCGCATGTCACCGTGCTGGGCCACCCGCTGACCGCCGAGTCGACGGCCGCCATCGCGGCCCGTATCACCGGCACCGGGGGCAATATCGACCGTATTTTCCGGCTGGCGAAGTACCCGGTGACGGCCGTCGAGTTCGCCGTATCGGGTACGGGGACCGAACCGCTGCGGACCGCGCTCGCGATCGAGGCCGCGGCGCTCGGTGTGGATGTCGCCGTGGTCGCCGCGGGTCTGCACCGGCGGGCACAGCGCCTCGTCGTCATGGATGTCGACTCGACCCTCATCCAGGACGAGGTGATCGAGCTCTTCGCGGCCCACGCCGGCTGCGAGGACAAGGTCGCCGAGGTGACGGCGGCCGCGATGCGGGGCGAGCTGGACTTCGAGCAGTCGCTGCACGCGCGCGTGGCGCTGCTCGCGGGCCTCGACGCGTCCGTCGTGGACAAGGTGCGCGCGGAGGTCCGGCTCACGCCCGGCGCACGTACGCTCATCCGCACCCTGAAGCGTCTCGGCTACCAAGTCGGCGTCGTCTCGGGCGGCTTCACGCAGGTCACCGATGACCTCAAGGAGAGGCTGGGGCTCGACTTCGCCTCGGCCAACACCCTTGAGGTGGTGGACGGAAAGTTCACCGGCAGGGTGCTCGGCGAGGTCGTCGACCGGGCGGGGAAGGCGAGGCTGCTGCGCCGGTTCGCGGCTGAGGCGGGCGTGCCGCTCGACCAGACGGTTGCCATCGGTGACGGCGCGAACGACCTGGACATGCTCAACGCGGCGGGGCTCGGTGTGGCGTTCAATGCCAAGCCCATGGTCCGCGAGGCCGCGCACACCGCGGTGAACGTCCCCTTCCTCGACACCGTGCTCTATTTGCTGGGTGTCACGCGCGAAGAGGTCGAGGCGGCCGACACGCTCGCCGACTGAGGCCGGCTCCCGGGCCCAGCACGCCACCGAGCGACGTATGAGGGGCTGTCACTACAGACCTGTGCCCCGCCGGACGGATCCGGCGGGGCACAATCCGTAGTGACGGTGACGTGACGTGTACGGCCCGGCCTGGGGCGTGCGCGTTACGGTGCCGGGCGGCACGTCACCATGCCGGGCGGCAGGTCACCGTAGAGTAGGGCTCACGCGTGCGGCGCCCAGTAGTCCAGCAGCTTTCCGACTCCATGCTCCACGGTCTTCCACGAGCCATTGAAGCCGATGACGGCTATCGCCGCGGTCGGGAAGCCGACCCGCTTCATCCGGGACAGGGCGTCCCCCTCGGCCTCTCCCGCCAGGGCGTCGGCCAGGGCGTGCATTCCGGGGTTGTGTCCGACGAGCATCAGGTCCCGCACATCGTCGGGCTGCTCGTTGAGGAGCGCGATGAGCTCACCGAGGGAGGCTTCGTACAGCCGCTCCTCGTATACGGTCTTGGGCCGCTGCGGCAGCTCGTGCACGACCAGCTTCCAGGTCTCGCGGGTACGGGCCGCGGTCGAGCAGAGGGTCAGCTCGGGGTTGATGCCGGAGTCGGCGAGGCGGCGTCCGGCGACCGGGGCGTCCTTTCGGCCTCTCTCGGCGAGCGGGCGGTCGATGTCGGACACCTCGGGCCAGTCGGCCTTGGCGTGTCGGAGAAGGACGATCCTGCGGGTTTCCGAGGGTCCGGGGGTGCTTTCCGGGGAAGATGCAGCGACGCTCATGCGTCCCAGCTTCGCATGAAACCAACGGCGGGGCTCGGAGTGTTGGGACGCTCCCCCACCACGGGTGATGCCCGGGGCGGGGCGGCCGCTCAGGCGCCGCGGTGGGCCAGGACCTCCTGGATCCGCTCCAGGACCTGCGCGACAGCCGAGGGCGAGCCGGTCGCCGCATGTGCGTCGGAGGCGCCGGAGGGCAGCATCAGCAGCACCGCGAAAGCCATGGCGGGAAGGGCGACGGACCACCAGGGCAACCGGATCTCGTGGGGGTCCCGCCCGGCGGGAGGGGGCGTCCGGGTCTGCGCGGGGGCCGAGGGTGTACGGGCCGACATGTGGGGACCGCCTCCGTGGGTCGAGTGGGGCGACGCGGCCGCCTGCCATGGCCGCGTCCACCGCTCCGTCGCGGTGTACGTCGAACCTACGGAGAGCGGCGCCCCCGGCCCATCCGGTGATCCACCCACTTGACCCTGACCCCGGCCCCCTAAGGGACGGGGGTGCCACCCCCACCGTTCCGGGCCTCGCACAGGTCGGTCAGGGCGAGGCGAAGCTGGCGATCACGCCGACGACGACGGTGATGGCGAGCATGACGCCGAGGATGGTGAGCAGCTTCTTCTGGCTGTTCTGCGGGTTCGGGTCCAGCACTGGCATACGGCCAGTTTCGCACCCGCGCCAAGGGCCTCGGCCCGCGGGTCGGCCTCTCCGGACATGTCGTACGGCGACGGCCTGTCGACGACGGTGGCCGGCCCGTCCTACGGCGACCGCATCTCGACGACGGCCGCCTGCCGACGGAGACGGTCTGCTGACAACGGTCGCCTGTCCCGCGAGAGCGGCCTGTCCGACGACGGCCCCTCCGCAAGCGGAGTCCCGGCCCGACGACCACCGTCCGTCCGACCGCATCCGTCCGGCCACCGTCCGTCCGTCGGCCACGGTCCTTCCGGCAGCCGCAGCCGATCCGGCAGCGGCAGTCGGTCCGGCGAGAGGCCCGCACGGCCGACCGACCGACCGCCCCGGGACAACTCAGCGCCTCTCCTCGCACTCGTCCTCGACGAAACGGTTCCGTCCGGCGATCACACCGAGCACCATTTGCGGCACCATCAAGCACGCCATCAGCACGAGGGGCAGCCCCCAACCCCCCGTGTGCTGATAGAGCACCCCGATCAGCAGCGGACCGGGGATGGAGATGAGATAGCCGGTGCTCTGGACGAAGGCGGAGAGCCGCACCACCGCCGCACCGGTCCGGGTGCGCAACCCGATCAACGTCAGAACCAGCGGGAACGCGCAGGTGGAGATGCCCAGCAGCAGGGCCCAGAGCCAGGCCCCGGATGCCGGGGCGAGATACAGCCCCGCGTAGCCGGAGAGGCCGCAGAGGCCCAGGACGACTGACAGCGGGCCCTGGTTCCGCATCCGGGCCGCCAGCCGCGGCAGCGCGAAGGAGAGCGGCACGCCGAGCCCCATGGTGACGGCGAGGAGCACGCCTGAGGTGGAGGCCGGGACGCCTGCGTCGCGGAAGATCTGCGGCATCCAGCCCATGGTGATGTAGGCGCCGGTGGCCTGGAAGCCGAAGAAGCAGGCGAGAGCCCATGCGGTACGGCTGCGGGTCATGCGCACACCGGAGGCGTCCCGGCGTTCGGCGGCGCACTCACGGAGGCGCCCGCCCTCGCCCTCGACGGACGCTGCGGGAGCCTCCTGCCGCGCACGTTCCGCGGTGTCACGCTCCCCGGTGTGGGTGTCCCGCCCGGCACGCTCCGAGGCGGGATCGTCCCGCCCCGCGGCCCCCGGAGCAGCCGCGTCCTGCCGCGCGCGCACCGGGGCGGCGGTACGGCGTTCGCGGACGACCAGCGGCAGCCAGGGCACTACGGCGAGGACCGCCGGCACCGCCCACACCGCGAGCCCGATGCGCCAGCTGCCGCCCAGGGTGTCGGTCAGGGGGACGGTGGCGGCCGCGGCCAGGGACGTGCCGAGCGACAGACCCATCGAGTAGAGACCGGTCATCGAGCCGACCCGGTCGGGGAACCAGCGCTTGACGATCACCGGCATCAGGACGTTGCTCACGGCTATGCCCGCGAGACCGAGCCCACTGGCGGCGAGGAAACCCGCCGCACCCCCCGTGAAGGGGCGTATCAGCAGACCCGTCGCGATGGCCACCATGCCGGCGCAGACGACCGCGCCGACGCCCCAGCGCCGCGCCAGCCGGGGCGCCGCGATACCGAAGACGGCAAAGCAGAGCGGTGGCACCGAGGTCAGCAGGCCCGCGACGCTCCCGCTCATACCGAGGCCGCCACGGACCTCTTCGAGGAGCGCTCCGAGGCTGGTGATGGCGGGACGCAGGTTGACGGCGGCGAGGACGAGTCCGACGGCCACGAGCCGGGTGAGCCAGACCGGCACTCCCTGCGTACCTCCACTGCCGGCCGTACGGATAACGGCGGTACGGAGCCGGGTGGCACGAGTCCGGGCAGGGTCGAGGATCTTCGTATCGTCGTCGGCCATGAGCGTCATCATAGAATCATGGGATGATTGGCTGTCCAATCAATTGATCGCCCGTCCTCATCGTTCTCGACCCGACCTGGAGAGCCATGCCGCTGACCAGTCCCCGGCGCTCCGCTCTCGTCGAGCAGGTGATCGCCGAGCTGCGGAAACAGATCGCTTCCGGCGAGTGGCCGGTCGGCTCCCGCATCCCCACGGAGCCCGAGCTCGTCGAGCAGCTCGGGGTCGCCCGTAACACCGTGCGCGAGGCGGTGCGCGCCCTCGCGCACAACGGGCTGCTGGACATCCGGCAGGGCTCGGGGACGTATGTGGTCGCGACCAGTGAGCTGGCCGGGGTGATGCAGCGGCGCTTCGCGGACGCCGACCCGCGGCACATCGCCGAACTGCGCAGCACCCTGGAGTCCTCGGCGGCGCGGCTGGCCGCCCAGCGCCGTACCGAGCGCGACCTCAAGCAGCTCGATGCGCTGCTGGACCGGCGCGAGGCCGCGTGGGAGTCGGGTGACGCGGAGGCCTTCGTCGAGGCCGACGCCACCCTGCACCTGGCTGTGGTGGCCGCCTCCCACAACGATGTGATGACGGCGCTCTACGCCGACCTGGGCGATGTCCTGCGCGACTGGTTGAGGAGCGATGTGGGCCAGGTCCTGCGCCCGGAGGACCATCTGGACCACACGCGGCTGGTGGACGCCATCCGGGACGGGGACGCGGAGACGGCGGCCTCGGAGGCCGCCGGATACCCGTTCACCTGCCGACCCGAACGCTGACCCGTCTCAGGCGTGCGCGCTGACGCGCCTCATGGAGGCAGGTCTCTCGCCCCGCTCAGGGGACGGCTATGCGCCCGGGGTGTGCGTCACCCAGGCCTCGCGTACCCCCATCCAGCACCGGTCCGACAGCTCCACGGTCCTCGCCGGGCCGACCTCGACGGGGTCGGTGTCCACGTCCAGGTCCCACCATCGGTCGCACTCGATGTGCAGCCGCACCAGGTCGCTCTCGGGGTACGGGTTGTGGCAGTCGGCGATGGCCCGGGAGCCCTCGACGCGGGCGCGGCACTCCGCCCGGTACGGCGGCCGCTCCCGGTCCTGTTCGCGCGTACCCGACGTGCCGCTGTCCCGTACGGCGATCGCGACGGCCGACACCGGGCAGATCACAGCGGCGGCGAGAAGCAGCACCGTTGCCGGGGTGCGACGGACAGTACGCACTCAGGGGACCTCCTCGGCCGTACTGCGGCTGGCACCGCTGCTGCACCACAAGGGGTCGTACTCCCCCAGCGTGTACGGCGCCGGGCCGTGCCGCCCGGCCGGCTGGACCGAACGGGCGACGCCCCGGCTCCCCGCACGGTGCGGGAGCCGGGGCGTCGCAACGCCGTGGGCCGCTGAAGCTGAGGAACAGCGGCGCCGAGAGGTGCCGGAGATCAGGCACCCATCATGTGGACACCGCCGTCGACGTGGACGATCTCGCCGGTGGTCTTCGGGAACCAGTCCGAGAGCAGGGCGACGACACCGCGGCCCGCCGGCTCCGGGTCGGTGAGGTCCCAGCCGATGGGGGCGCGGGTCTTCCACACGTCCGCGAGCTCCTCGAAGCCCGGGATGGACTTGGCGGCCATCGACTTGATCGGACCGGCCGAGACCAGGTTGCAGCGGATGTTCTTCCCGCCCAGGTCGCGGGCGAGGTAACGCGAGGTCGACTCCAGCGCCGCCTTGGCCACACCCATCCAGTCGTACTTCGGCCAGGCGACCTGCGCGTCGAAGTCCATGCCGACGACCGAGCCGCCGCGCTTCTCCAGCAGCGGCAGCAGGGCCATGGTCAGCGACTTCAGGGAGTACGCGGAGACCTCGACCGCGGTCGCGACGGACTCCCACTCGGTGTTCAGGAAGTTGCCGCCGAGGGCGTCCTGCGGCGCGAAGCCGATGGAGTGCACCACGCCGTCGAGGCCGATGCCCTCGCCCAGGTGCTCGGCGACCTTGTCGGCGAGGCCGGCGAGGTGCTCCTTGTTCTGCACGTCCAGCTCGATGACCGGCGGGGGCTTGGGCAGCCGCTTGGCGATGCGCTCGACGAGGCTCAGACGCCCGAAGCCCGTGAGGACCACCTCGGCGCCCTCCTCCTGGGCGAGCTTCGCGACGTGGAAGGCGATCGAGGAGTCGGTGAGAACTCCGGTGACGAGGATGCGCTTGCCGGCGAGGATTCCACTCATGTGATCAGTGACCCATGCCCAATCCGCCGTCAACCGGGATGACGGCTCCAGTGATGTACGAGGCGTCGTCCGAAGCGAGGAAGCGCACGGTGGCGGCGATCTCCTCCGGCTGCGCGTACCGGCCGAGCGGCACCTGGCCGACGATGCTCTCACGCTGCTCGTCGGTGAGCGCCTTGGTCATGTCCGTGTCGACGAAACCGGGGGCGACGACGTTGAAGGTGATGTTGCGGGAGCCCAGCTCGCGGGCGAGGGAGCGGGCGAAACCGACCAGCCCCGCCTTGGACGCGGCGTAGTTCGCCTGACCTGCCGAGCCGAGCAGGCCGACCACCGAGGAGATCAGGACGACCCGGCCCTTCTTGGCGCGCAGCATGCCGCGGTTGGCGCGCTTCACCACACGGAAGGTGCCGGTGAGGTTGGTGTCCAGGACGGCGCTGAAGTCCTCCTCGGACATCCGCATCAGGAGCTGGTCGCGGGTGACACCCGCGTTGGCCACCAGCACCTGGACCGGTCCGTGCTTCTCCTCGATCTCCTTGTAGGCCTGCTCGACCTGCTCGGGATCGGTGATGTCGCACCGCACGGCCAGAAAGCCCGCGGGCGGCTCCCCGGACCGGTAGGTGATCGCGACCTTGTCGCCGGCGTCGGCGAAGGCGCGGGCGATGGCGAGGCCGATGCCCCGGTTTCCTCCGGTGACGAGAACCGAGCGGCTCAACAGATCACCCTTTCGATAGTGGTCAGGTACCCCAAAAACTATCGGTCTGCGAACCGCTACGGAGAATCGACCCCCGACAGGGGCACCTCCCGCTCACTGTTGGATTCCTACAGTCGACGGCCCGCGGGATCCCGGTCACCATGCCATCCAGGTCCGCAGGACACCGGGGCGGGCGGGGAGGAAGTGCGCAGTTCCGTGGCGTTGGGGGCGGCCGGTCAGCAGGGTTAGGAATTTACTGGTTCAACGGTCGTCGTCCCTCGTTCCGCGAGAAGCGACGCGACCGGGTCCGGTGCATCGGGCGGGATGTCGTACCGGGGCAGACTGTCGAGGTCGGACGTGGTGGCGCCCTTGAGCCGGATCTTCCCTCGAGCGACGAGGTCGGAGTAGCGAGCCACGGTCCGAGCCTCCCTCTCACCGGAGCGAGTGATCGGATCCTGGCCTCCGGGCCGGAGACATATCCCAGCCCGGGGCGCCGAGCCGACGGTCCCGTCCCGGTCATCTCTCGTCCACCGCGTCACTCGAAGAGCTGACCGCACCTGCGTTCCCACTCGATAGGCTGACCGCACGGCCGAGAATGCCGCCCATGGGAGAACGCATGACCGCTACCACACCCGAGCAGCCCCGCATCCCCCGGCCTCCGGCTACCGTGACCGCGCTCCGCCAGGCTGTCGCCCAGATCGCCCCGGCCGCGCTGCCCGCCTTCACCCGGGAGCTGGACCAGGCCGCGGACCAGGCTCGGCAGGGTTCCGATCTGGCGCCCCTCCAACGGTTCACCACTCAGTGGGCGGTGTACGTGGAGATCCAGCGCCGCCCGGCAGTCGCCGACCGCTTCCGTGCATTGGAGGACCTCGCCGCATCGGGCGACGCCGCCGAGGCACGCAGGGCAGCAGCAGAGCTCGGGCGGATCCTTGACGAGACGCAGGCAGCCCTCTCCAGGGCTCGGCGTTGAGCCGAGACTGGACCTGGGAGTACGACCCCGATCAGCGACACGTGACTGCAGGCCTACCGACCGGTCTCGTCGCCGAGGTAGAGCGGCTGGTCGGCCAACTCGTGGAACTGGCCGACACCGGCGTCGACGTCACCGACCTGGGGAACGGCCCCCGCCGTGGCGGGCTGCGCCACCTGGACGCGGCAGGCGGCTGGTTCTACTTCCTCGTCGCACCCCGACAGCGACTGATCATCGTGGTGAGAATCGTCCCGCCCCTCGATGGTCCGTGACCGCCGCCCCGGCCACGGACAGGCAGGCACGTCGTACTCGCACCAGACTGTCTTGCCGATGCTGCGGTCCGTCACGCCCCACTTGGACGCGAGCGCGTCCACCAGGAGCAGTCCCCGGCTGCCCTCCTCCCCTGGTTCCTCACCTCCGAGGACAGGGCGTGCCTCGCCGCGCGCATCGCTGACCTCGATACGGACGGTCTCCGGCCTGCGGTCGCCGCCCACGGGATGAGCCAGGAGACACAGCCGGAAGTCCCTGCCCGGTACGTGCCCATGGAGGACGGCGTTGGCCACCAGCTCCCCGACGAGCAGGGCGACGGCCTGCGAGGCGGAACTGTCGTACGGGAGGCCCCACTCGTCCAACCGCTGCACGGCAAGGCGGCGGGCGAGGCGGGCACCGCGCCGGGAGGACGTGAAGGACATCGCGAACGTGCCGGGCGGGGCGGGCAGTCGAGCGGACTGCTCGATGGGGGGAATTGCGGAGCTCATGCCGTTGATCGTTCCGGCCCGGCTCTAGCCTGACCAGGCATGCCACGGGTACGGAGGGTGGCTGTACGGGCACGGAAGGTGGTCTGTACGGAGGGGTGCCCGGGAGCCTGGATGCGGGCATCAGCGCGTACGGGAGGAGCGGGACATGGCGGGTTCGGAGCAGTTGGGGCGGGACGAGTCCGGGGCGGACATCCTCAAGACCATCGGACGGCAGGTGAAGCTCTTCCGCGAACGGGCGGGGCTCACGCAGGCGGAGTTGGGCCGCCGTATCGGTTACGGCGAGGACCAGGTGTCGTCAGTTGAACAGGGGCGGCGGGTGCCCCAGCCGGAGTTCCTCGATGGGGCGGATGAGGTGCTGGACGCGTTCGGTGTCCTGAAGGCGGCGAAGGAACAGGTCAGCAAGACTGGAATTCCCGCGTTCTTCCGCGATGTCGCAAAGTTCGAGACGCAGGCTGTTGAGTATCACTCGTAGCAGAATCAAGTCGTGAGTGGACTGCTCCAGACCGAGGACTATGCCCGAGCAGTGTTGCGAATGGAACGGCCCCTGGTGGATGAGGAGACCATTGAGCAACGTGTGTCTGCTCGGCTCGCTCGACAAGAACTGCTGACCCGTTGGCCAGCGCCCATCATGAGCTTCGTGACCGAGGAAGCTGTGCTCCAACGCCCATACGGGGGCCGGGAGGTACTGAAGGGCCAGTTGGAACACCTCCTGCGCATCGATCAGATGCGCAATGTCGAACTCCAGGTGATGCCAACCGCCATTGAGGACCACGCCGGAACGGGCGGCCCCTTGATCTTGCTGGAGCCCAAAGGACGACCGATGATGGCCTATACCGAGGTCCAGTCCGTCAGCCATCTGCTCACGGACCGAAAAGCAGTCCGTCAGATCGAGCAACGGTATGGAATCATCCGGGCACAGGCTCTCCGGCCGAGAGAGTCCTTGGAGCTGATCGAAAAGCTGCTGGGAGCGACATGAGCATCGAGCGAGTCGGCAACGACGGATCCGAGCTGGCCTGGTTCAAGAGCAGTTACAGCAGCAGCGCTGGCGGCGACTGCATCGAGGTCGCCGTCGACTGGCGCAAGAGCAGCTACAGCAGCGGCGAAGGTGGCATGTGCGTCGAGGTGGCCGCCTCCCCCGCCGCCGTACACGTCCGGGATTCCAAGGACCGGCACGGCCCGCAGCTCTGCTTCCCGGCAGACGAGTGGGCCACCTTCGTCGGTGGCGTACGCGCCGGGGAATTCAGCCGCTGACGTCGGCTTCTGGGGCATGATCGGGGCAACGACCCCGGGAGGATGCCGTGCCCCATTCCATCGACGAGTCCTTCACGGCGCTGCCGCTCCGCGCGCTCGCCGACGCGGCGCTCGCGCGCGCCCGTGCGTTGGGCGCGGACCACGCGGACTTCCGCTTCGAGCGGGTGCGCAGCGCCGCGTGGCGGCTGCGGGACGCCCGGCTGGCGGGCTCGGCCGACACCACGGACCTGGGGTTCGCGGTGCGGGTGGTGCACGGCGGGTCCTGGGGCTTCGCCTCGGGCGTGGATCCGACCCCGGACGCCGCTGCCGCCGTGGCCGACCGTGCCGTGGCGATGGCGAAGCTGTCCGCGCAGGTGATCACCGCCGCGGGGTCCGACGAGCGGGTGGAGCTGGCCGACGAGCCGGTGCACCCCGACCGGACGTGGATCTCCTCCTACGAGATCAACCCTTTTGACGTGCCCGACGCCGACAAGAGGGAACTGCTGGCCGAGTGGAGCCGCAGGCTGCTGGCCGCGGACGGTGTCTCGCACGCGGACGCCTCGCTCCTCGCCGTCCAGGAGAACAAGTTCTACGCGGACACGGCGGGCACCACGACCACCCAGCAGCGCGTACGGCTGCATCCGCAGCTCACGGCGGTCGCGGTGGATCCGGACAGCGGTGAGTTCGAGTCGATGCGGACCATCGCCCCTCCCGTGGGCCGCGGCTGGGAGTATCTGACCGGCACCGGCTGGGACTGGGACGCGGAGCTCGCGCGGATCCCCGAACTGCTCGCCGAGAAGATGCGGGCGCCGAGCGTGGAGCCCGGAGCGTACGACCTGGTGGTGGACCCGTCGAACCTCTGGCTGACCATCCATGAGTCCATCGGCCACGCCACCGAGTTGGACCGTGCGCTCGGCTACGAGGCGGCGTACGCGGGCACCTCGTTCGCCACCTTCGACCAGCTCGGCAAGCTCAGGTACGGCTCGGAGATCATGCAGGTGACCGGGGACCGGACGGCCGAGCACGGGCTGTCGACGGTCGGTTACGACGACGAGGGTGTGGCCGGGCAGTCCTGGGACCTGGTGAAGGACGGGGTGCTCGTCGGCTACCAGCTGGACCGCCGGATCGCGAGGCTCACCGGTTTCGAGCGCTCCAACGGCTGTGCGTACGCGGACTCCCCCGGTCATGTGCCGGTCCAGCGCATGGCGAACGTCTCCTTGAAGCCGGCGCCCGCGGGGCCGTCCACCGAGGAGCTGATCGCGGGGGTGGAGCGCGGCATCTATGTCGTCGGCGACCGTTCCTGGTCGATCGATATGCAGCGCTACAACTTCCAGTTCACCGGGCAGCGCTTCTTCCGGATCGAGAACGGCCGCCTCGCCGGGCAGCTGCGGGACGTCGCGTACCAGGCGACCACCACCGAGTTCTGGGGCTCGATGGCGGCGGTCGGCGGCCCGCAGACGTACGTGCTGGGAGGCGCGTTCAACTGCGGCAAGGCCCAGCCCGGCCAGGTCGCTGCCGTCTCGCACGGCTGCCCGTCCGCGCTGTTCCGCGGCGTCAACATCCTCAACACCACGCAGGAGGCAGGCCGATGACCCCGATGACCGCTCCCCATGAGGTCGTCGAGCGCGCCCTCGACCTGTCCCGCGCCGACGGCTGTGTGGTGATCGCCGACGAGGAGTCCAGTGCCAATCTGCGGTGGGCGGGCAACGCGCTGACGACCAACGGCGTGACCCGCGGCCGTACCCTCACCGTCATCGCGACCGTGGACGGCGCGGAGGGCACCGCGTCGGGGGTCGTCTCCCGGGCGGCCGTCACCGCGGAGGAGCTGGAGCCGCTGGTGCGGGCCGCCGAGGCGGCCGCGCGGGAGGCGGGCCCCGCCGAGGACGCCCAGCCGCTCGTCGCGGGCGTCCCCGCGTCGCCGCACTTCACCGACGCGCCCGCCGAGACCTCCTCCGAGGTGTTCGCCGCCTTCGCGCCCGCGCTCGGGGAGTCCTTCGCCCGGGCCCGGGCCGGGGGCCGGGAGCTGTACGGCTTCGCCCAGCACGAGACCGTCTCCAGCTATCTCGGCACCTCCACGGGGCTGCGGCTGCGCCACGACCAGCCGACGGGAACCCTGGAGCTGAACGCCAAGTCGCCGGACCGTACGCGCTCGGCCTGGGCGGGCCGGGCCACCCGTGACTTCCGCGATGTCGACCCGTCGGCCATGGACGCGGAGCTGGCGCGGCGGCTGGCCTGGGCGGAGCGGCGGGTGGAGCGGCCCGCCGGCCGCTACGAGACCCTGCTGCCGCCCACCGCCGTCGCCGACCTGCTGATCTACCAGCAGTGGTCGGCGACGGCCCGGGACGCGGTCGAGGGCCGTACGGTCTTCAGCAAGCCGGCAGGCGGTACGCGCCTGGGCGAGAAGCTCTCCGAGCTTCCGCTGACGCTGCGCAGCGACCCGTACGAGCCGGGGCTGGAGACGGCGCCGTTCGTGCTGGCGCACGCGTCCGGCGACGACGCCTCGGTGTTCGACAACGGCCTGCCCCTGGAGCCGACCGAGTGGTTGCGGGAGGGGGAGCTGAACCGGCTGATCACCACCCGGCACACCTCCCGTCTCACCGGTATGCCGGTCGCCCCCGCCGTCGACAACCTGATCCTGGACGCGGACGGCGGCAGCTCGCTGGAGGAGATGGTCGCCGGAACCCGGAGCGGGCTGCTGCTGACCTGCCTCTGGTACATCCGCGAAGTCGATCCGTCGACACTGCTGCTGACGGGCCTCACCCGGGACGGTGTCTATCTGGTGGAGAACGGGGAGGTCGTCGGCGAGGTGAACAACTTCCGCTTCAACGAGTCCCCGGTGGGTCTGCTGTCGCGGGCCACCGAGGCCGGGCGCACCGAGCGGACCCTGCCGCGCGAGTGGGGCGACTGGTTCACCCGCGCCGCGATGCCCGCACTGCGGATTCCGGACTTCCATATGAGCTCGGTCAGCCGGGGTGTGTGACCCCATAGAATTCACACCGTCCGCCTGTCCCTCCGATCTCTTCCAGGAACGCCATGACACGCCTCGGCGACTCCGTCGCTCGCACCAGTGAGCTGCTGGTGCAGGACCTCTCCTCCGACAAGACCGTGGAGCAGCTGCTCACGGAGACGAAGGCGAGGCGTTATCTCGACCTGTCGGACCTGTCGGCGAAGGAGCAGGCGGAGCTGATCGCCGGTCGTACGGTGGAGGTGCTGCCGTCGGTGAGCAAGCTGGCGGAGCGGATCGAGGAGCGCCGGGCGAAGGGGCAGGGGCTGGGCATCAAGCTCGGTATCGATCCCACCGCGGCCGATGTCCACCTCGGTCACACCGTGCCCATCATCATCCTCAGCCGCTTCCAGCGCATGGGCCACGACGTCACGCTGATCATCGGTGACTTCACGGCCAAGATCGGCGACCCGTCGGGCCGTACGGCCGAGCGCCCGCCGCTGACCGATGACGACATCGCCGCGAACGTCGCCGGGTACCGGGAGCAGGTCCGGCCGTTCTTCGACTTCGAAAAGGTCAGTTTCCGGCAGAACAGCGAGTGGCTGGCGCCGTACACCTTCCCCGAGCTGCTGAAGCTGCTTTCCCAGGTACCGGCCTCCCAGCTGCTCCAGCGCGAGGACTTCCGCAACCGGCTGGCCGAGGGCTCCGGCCTGACGATGTCGGAGCTGCTCTACCCGGTCGCGCAGGGCCTGGACTCGGTGGCGCTGGAGTGCGATGTCGAGCTGGGCGGTTCGGACCAGCTGCTGAATCTCCAGATGGGCCGCAAGCTGATGGAGCTGCACGGTCAGGAGCAGCAGCTGATCGTCACCATGCCGCTGATCGAGGGCACGGACGGCTCAGGCGCCAAGATGTCCAAGTCCAAGGGCAACTACGTCGGCCTGACCGCTACGGCGGACGATGTCTTCGGCAAGATCATGTCGGTGCCGGACCGTCTGATGGAGCCGTATCTGAAGGCCTGGACGGAGTGGACGGACGAGGAGATCACGCTCGCCCTGTCCCGGGTGGAGGAGAAGTCGCTGCACCCGATGGATCTGAAGAAGGTCCTGGCGGGCGAGGTCGTGGCGGCGCTGTACGACGTGGACGCCGCGATGGCGGCCCGCGCGGGCTTCATCGCGCAGTTCTCCAAGAAGACCTTCACCGAGGTCGAGTCGCTGCCGTCCGTCGACACGGCCGAGCACGGCGAGGAGACCGTGGCGGCGGTGCTGACCAAGGTCCTGGAGTTCACCCCGAGCGCCTCGGCGGCCCGCCGGATCGCCAAGCAGAACGGTCTGCGGCTGGTCGTCGAGACCGGGAGCGGCCAGCAGGCGATCGTGCTGGACGAGGCCGCGGCCACCAGCCCGCTCCGCGAGGTCGTGCTCCGCAGCCTGGAGGAGAAGGGGCTGAGCGGCGGCAGCGTCTATCTGAAGGCCGGGCGGAAGATCGCCGAGCTCCAGGGGCTGTAGGACGGGCCTCTGGGACGGCATACGCCGGCGGCCGGGTGCGCTCCTCGCGCGCCCGGCCGCCGTCCGCCGTGACAGGCCCCGTCGGCGGTTCTGCCGACCGGATTCTGCTGCTCCGAATTCTGTCGGTCGGATTCCTTTGGGTCGGACTTCTGTTGGTCGTTTTCTGCTGAGGTCCTGCTGATCAGGTCCTGCTGATCAGGTTCCGCTGATCAGGTTCCGCTGATCAGGTTCCGCTGATCAGGTTCCGCTGATCAGGTTCTGTGCCGGGTGCCGCGGATCTGCGCGTACAGAGGGGTGCCCAGCGCCACGATGAGCACGGCCCCCACGAGCTGCAGCGCATGGCGGCCCCAGTCGACACCGCTGGTCTCGTCGATCCCGATCCCCCGGGCCACGGCATTGCCGAGAAGGCTTCCCAGGATGCCGAAGACGACCGTCAGCCAGAGCGGGATGTTCTGCTTGCCGGGCAGGAGTCCCCTGGCGAGCACTCCCAGTACGAGTCCTACGATAATGGCCCACAACCAACCCATGGCTGCCTCCTCGCACAGCGCGGTCCCGCGCGGATACGGCCAGTCTGTCCCCGCTCGGATTGCGGCGCACGTCAGAGGGCGGTAGGGCACGAACGGCCCGGTGAGCAGGGTCCTCCCGGCCCGACCCGGGGTCGAGGTCGGCGGAGCAGCGGCGTACCGTGGAGGTGTCCGGACCGGGGAGGCTCGGCACGGGATCCAGGTGGTGGAATGTGATGCGGAAGCGCAGCGGCACCGGGGTCTTCCGTATCACGGGAGCCCGCCAGGGACTGGCCGATGATGTACGGGGCCGGCAGCGGCGCTATGTCATCTCGATGTCCGTGCGGACCGTGTCCTTCCTCTTGGCCGTCCTGCTGTGGAACGTGGAGCGGCATGTGGCGATCGTGGCCCTGGCACTGGGTTTCGTTCTTCCGTACATCGCCGTGGTGATCGCCAACGCGGGCCGGGAGAATGCCCCTTCGCTGCCCCCGTCCTTCATCCCGACCCCCGACCGGCCCATGCTGAACGGCGGCTCGCGGGATGCCGGAGCGGAACACGTCCCGGAGACCACGGGCGGGGAGCGGGACGAGCAGCCGCGCGAACCGCGCTGACCAGCGGCGGTCCGCAAAGCTCAAGAAAAGCTCAGATCAATCATGTCGATCCAGTGCACCCGCCCGGGTCCCCCATGACATACTTCGTACGCGCTCCGCATCCCCCGTCGGAGCGACGGACCGACGCCGGGCAGCTCCCCCCGTGGCTGCCCGGCGTCGCCATGTCCCGCGCAAACGCGGCCATCACCCGTGGTCCGGCCGCTTCCGACAGCCCCGGAGAGCGGGGCCCGGGCGCGGTGGTACGGGCCGGATGATGCAGTCTGGGCCATGTGACTGACGAATCGCTGATCTGCTCGGCCAAGGGATGCCGTACCACCGCGGTGTGGGTGCTGGCATGGAACAACCCCAAGATCCATACGCCCGAGCGCCGGAAGACCTGGCTGGCGTGCGAGGAGCACCGCGAGCATCTGTCGCAATTCCTCGGAGTGCGGGGGTTCCTGAAAGACGTGGTGACGCTCGAGGAGTGGGGACGGCGTTCGGAGAGCTCCTGACCGCCACCCCTGATCGTCGGCCCCCGACCGACGCCCCTGGCAGTCAGCCGCCGATGGCCGACATCGGGCGGTCGGGCTGCAGGAAGGACGGGTCGTCCAGACCCGACCCGGCCTTCTTCCCCCACATCGCCAGCTTCCACAGCTCGGCGATCTCCTCGTCCGGCGCACCGGAGCGCAGGGCGCCGCGCAGGTCCGACTCCTCCCGAGCGAAGAGGCACGTACGCACCTGGCCGTCGGCGGTGAGACGCGTGCGGTCGCAGGCCCGGCAGAACGGGCGGGTGACGGAGGCGATGACCCCGACCCGTGCGGGGCCACCGTCGACCAGCCAGCGCTCGGCCGGAGCGGAGCCGCGCTCCCCCTCGCCCTCGGGCGTCAGGGCGAAGCGGCTGCGCAGGCTCGTGAGGATGTCCCCGGCGGTGATCATGCCGTCGCGCTTCCAGCCGTGCTGGGCGTCGAGGGGCATCTGCTCGATGAAGCGCAGCTCGTAGCCGTTCTCGAGGGCCCAGGCCAGGAGGTCGGGGGCCTCGTCGTCGTTGAGGCCCGGCATCAGCACGGTGTTGACCTTGACCGGGGCGAGGCCCGTGGCGCGCGCCGCCCGGAGGCCTTCCAGCACGTCGTGGTGGCGCTTGCGGCGGGTCATGGCCTGGAAGACGTCGGGGCGCAGGGTGTCGAGGGAGACGTTGACGCGGTCGAGGCCGGCGTCCTTGAGGGCCTGGGCCGTGCGCTCCAGGCCGATGCCGTTGGTGGTCAGCGACATGGTGGGCCGCGGTTCGAGGGCGGCGCAGCGCTCGACGATACCGACGAGGCCCGGGCGCAGCAGGGGTTCCCCGCCGGTGAAGCGGACTTCGGTGACTCCGAGGGCGGTGACGGATATCCGGATCAGGCGGACGATCTCGTCGTCGGTGAGAAGGTCGGGCTTACCGAGCCACTGGAGGCCCTCTTCGGGCATGCAGTAGGTGCAGCGCAGATTGCAGCGGTCGGTGAGCGAGACACGGAGGTCGGTGGCGACGCGACCGTAAGTGTCGATGAGCATGGTTGCGGCCCCTCCCACGGATGCTGCGGACAGCCTGGCTCAAGCCTGTGTCTCGCAGCCTACGCGATGCGTCCGATCTTCAACGGTTCGTTGAAGATATGCGCGGTCGCTCTCCGTGAGGGGGCCGCTTCCTGCCTCTTCGAGTCTCTCGGTAACCGGGTCCTCTCGGTGGCGTGCGCAGGAGGTCAGTGGGCGCCGGTTCCGGTGAGGGAGCGGACCTCCAGCTCGGCGTACTTCGCCTCGTCCGGAACCTCCTTGGACAGGACGGATCCGAGCCAGCCGAGCGCGAAGCCCAGCGGGATGGAGATCAGACCCGGGTTCTCCAGCGGGAACCAGTGGAAGTCCACGCCCGGGAACATCGAGGTCTCCTTGCCCGAGACCACCGGCGAGAAGAGCACCAGCACCACGGACGAGATGAGGCCGCCGTAGATCGACCACAGCGCGCCCTGGGTGGTGAACCGCTTCCAGAACAGGCTGTAGAGGATCGTCGGGAGGTTGGCGGAGGCCGCGACCGCGAAGGCGAGGGCGACCAGGCCGGCGACGTTGAGCTTGCCCGCGAAGATCCCGAGGACGATGGCGACGGCGCCGATCCCGACGGCGGAGATCCGGGCCGCCCCGACCTCTTCCTTCTCGGTCGCCTCGCCCTTGCGGATGACGTTCGCGTACAGGTCGTGGGCGAAGGAGGACGAGGAGGCGAGGGTCAGTCCGGCGACGACAGCGAGAATCGTGGCGAACGCGACCGCCGAGATCACGGCGAGCAGGATGGCGCCGCCGGTCGAGCCGCTGCCGCCGCCGATCACCTCGGCGAGCAGCGGAGCGGCGGTGTTGCCCGCCGGGTTGGACGCGATGATCGTCTCCGGCTTGATGAGCGCCGCGGCGCCGAATCCGAGGGCGATCGTCATCAGGTAGAAGCCACCGATGATCCCGATGGCCCAGATCACCGACTTACGCGCGGCCTTGGCGGTCGGCACGGTGTAGAAGCGGATCAGGATGTGCGGGAGTCCGGCCGTACCGAGGACCAGCGCCAGTCCCAGCGAGAGGAAGTCGATCTTCGACGTGGCCGTGAGGCCGTACTTGAGTCCGGGCTCCAGGAAGGCCGCGCCCTTGCCGCTGTTCTCGGCCGCGGCGCCGAGCAGGGTGGAGACGTTCCAGTCGAACTTGTTGAGCACCAGCAGGGTGATCAGCAGCGTGCCGGTGATCAGCAGCACCGCCTTCACGATCTGCACCCAGGTGGTGCCCTTCATCCCGCCGATGGTCACGTACAGGATCATGATGATGCCGACCAGGGCGACGATGAGGTTCTTGCCGGCCTCGCCGGTGATTCCGAGCAGCAGCGCGACGAGCGCTCCGGCACCGACCATCTGGGCCAGCAGATAGAAGATCGACACCACGATGGTGGAGACGCCGGCCGCGGTCCGCACCGGCCGCTGCCGCATCCGGTACGCGAGGACGTCACCCATCGTGTAGCGGCCGGAGTTGCGGAGCGGCTCGGCCACCAGGAGCAGCGCGACCAGCCAGGCGACGAGGAAGCCGATGGAGTAGAGGAAGCCGTCGTACCCGGAGAGGGCGATGGCGCCCGCGATACCGAGGAAGGACGCGGCGGACATGTAGTCGCCGGAGATCGCCAGACCGTTCTGGAAGCCGGTGAAGGAGCGCCCTCCCGCGTAGAAGTCGGTCGCGTCCTTGGTCTGCCGGCCGGCCCAGACGGTGATCCCGAGGGTGGCGGCGACGAAGACCGAGAAGAGGGTGATGATCAGCGTGCGGTGCTGACCCGCGCCCTCGGCGGCGAGCTGGACGGTGGGGCTCATGCGTCGCCCTCCAGACGGGACTTGATGGCCTCGGCCTTGGGGTCGAGCTTGGCTGCCGCGTGGCGCGAGTACCACCAGGCGATGAGGAAGGTGGTGGCGAACTGTGCGACACCGAGGACGAGGGCGACGTTGATGTGGCCGAGCACCTTGGTCCCCATGAAGCCGCCCGCGTAGCTGGACAGCAGGACGTAGAGCAAGTACCAGGCGATGAACGCCATGGTGAGCGGAAAGACGAAAGACCGGTATGTACGGCGCAGTTCGGTGAACTCGGGGCCTGCCTGTACCTCGCGGTACGGCTCACTGCCCGACGTCCCCTCCCCCGGCGTTGTCGGTTCGGTGTACACGGCATCTCCTGTGGGGTGGTGGGCTGCAGTGTGCTTATGGGGTTGACGTTGATCATTTCGGTGCCGGTTGGGCATGTTAGGGCAGGTCAGCAGTGATCCGACAGGGGTGGGATCGCTGAATTCGTCAGGACCGGAATAAGGCCGACACCCGCTGTCTTCCGGTTCGTTGATCCGGTGTGAGCGATCCGTCGAATCCCCCGCGCTCCGGGCCCGCCCGTCGGCCGTACGGCATCGTGCGACTGTCCGGTCCGGTGATGGCCACACGGATCGCACCGCGAATCGGCGCCGTGGAGTTCAGCCGGTGGTACGGGCCTCGAGTCCCGCTGCCACCCCTGAGCATCAAAGCCCTGCGTGTCGACCCGTCAGGCCGCTGACAGAGCCGCCAACAGGCCCGGTTACGGGCAGGACGGGGTCGGGACCCGTCAGGTGTACGAGCCGAGCGGTCATGGTGGCGCGGTCGATCGCGCCCGGTGAAATGCTCGATGTGCCTCATCGCGTGGGTGCACGTGAGAACATGCGTACCCGGTTCCGGCGGATCGCAGGCAATCAACCGTCCGGGCCAACTCACGGATATTTCTCGCTTTTTGCCGTAATCCATTGATCAGATCAGTGGATCGACGCTAGCTTCCGTCGTCATGTACCCGTCCATGCGCAACCCGCGCGCAGACGGTCTCACAGATGATGTGGAGAACCCATGGCTCATCTCCGGTCCAGACGCTGGCGCGCGCTCGCGGTGCCGGTCGGACTCGCGCTGACCGCCTCCTTCGGTTTCCTGCCCGTCGCCGCCACGGCCGCCCCGGCCGACGCGCCCGCGTCGGCCGGCGCTCAGGACGGCCCCGAGCTGTCGTACGTGGTGAACACCGCGACCGACGCCGGCACGGTCGGTCAGGTGAAGAAGGCCATCGTGAAGGCCGGTGGCACGGTCGTCACCGCGCACGCCCGGATCGGCGTGATCGTCGTCCACTCGGCGAACCCGGACTTCGCGAGGACCATCCGTACCGTCGAGGGCGTGCAGTCGGCCGGAGCCACCCGGACCGCGCCGCTCAAGGCCGTCACCACCACCGATGCCGGCAAGCCCGAGAAGGTCCACGAGCCGCGCTCCGCCGCCGCTCTCGGCGCGGCCAGGGTGGCGGGCAAGGAGCCGCTGGAGCCCCTGCAGTGGGACATCCCGGCCATCAAGGCGGACAAGGCGGCGAAGGTCGATCCGGGAAGCGGGAAGGTGACCGTCGCGGTCATCGACACGGGCGTCGACGACACCCACCCCGACCTCGCCCCGAACTTCTCGGCGAGGCAGTCGGCCAACTGCGTCGGTGGCGTTCCGGACACCCGTCAGGGTGCCTGGCGACCGTACAACCCGGACGAGGACTACCACGGCACGCATGTGGCGGGGGAGATCGCCGCCGCCCGTAACAACGTGGGCGTCGCGGGCGTCGCCCCGGGCGTGAAGGTCTCCGCCATCAAGGTCAGCGAACCGGAGACCAGCCTCTTCTACGCCGAGTCCGTGGTCTGCGCCTTCGTCTTCGCCGCCGACCACGGCGTCGAGGTGACCAACAACAGCTACTTCGTCGACCCGTGGCTGTTCAACTGCAAGGACGACCCGGACCAGGGGGCCATCCTGGACGCGGTCGGCCGGGCCGCCAAGTACGCCCAGAAGAAGGGAGCCATCAACGTCGCCTCGGCGGGCAACTCCGCCATGGACCTCGCGGCCAAGGAGCTGACGGACGCCTCCAGTCCGAACGACACCACACCGGTCGAGCGCACCGTCGACCCGGCGACGTGTCTCGACGTCCCGACCCAACTGCCCGGCGTCGTGACGGTTTCCGCGACCGGTCCGAAGGCCCTGAAGTCGTACTACTCCAACTACGGCCTGAACCAGATCGATGTGGCGGGACCGGGCGGCGACAAGTACCAGGTGCCGGACGCACCGGCCAAGGACGGCCGCATCCTCTCCACGATGCCCGACGGCGACTACGCCTATCTCCAGGGCACCTCGATGGCCGGCCCGCATGTCGCCGGCGTCGCGGCACTGATCAAGAGCAAGCGGCCGGACGCGAGTCCGCAGGAGATCCAGTGGCTGCTCAAGGCGCAGGCGGACAACCCGGGCTGCCCGACGGCACCGTACGACCCGGACGGCGACGGCAAGGTCAACGCCGAGTGCACGGGCAACAAGCACATCAACAGCTTCTACGGCTTCGGCATCGTCGACGCCCTGGACGCGGTCACGAAGTGACGCACTGAGCCGTGCCCGCCCGGGTCTGCCGGGTGGGCACGACTCCGGCCGGGGCCATGGGAGTCCACCCCCATGGCCCGGGCCTTTCCCGCATGCGGTCCCGTACCACGTGTCGCGCGCCGCCCCGCCCGGTGACGCGCCCAGGTGTGAAAGACATTGGCAAATACGTTCGGGCGCTGTCTAGACTCACGGCCACGGGGGCGGCTCCGTGGTGTGCTTCTTTCTCGTGTCCCTTCCAAGGAACCGCAGCGCGCCCACTCTCCGCCCCCGTCTCGCATCGTCAGGGGGGATGGGCCATCGGGGGGACGGCTGTGACCGCGCTGGAGGCCGTACTGCTGCGGCGGACCGGGACCGTCTACGTCAGCGCCGGGGAGCGGCACACCTCGGGCTGGTCCGTCACCCGGTCGGCGGCGGGACTGACTGCGCTGGAAGCCGAACTCCTGGACCGGGGCCATGCGTTGACCGGGCCGCTGCACGCGGCGCTCGCCGGACTGGTGCCCGTGGACCTCTCCGACGCCGGGAAGCGGCTGCTGCGCGCCCTGGACGCGGAGCTCGGCGCGGACCGTACTCATATGCCGCTGTTCCGCGAGTTCCCGCGCTTCGTGCCCCGGGACACCACCCAGCACTATGTGAACCGGGTCTTCGCGCTGCTGCTGCAACGGCCCGAACAGCCGTGCGTGCTGTGCGGCACGGTGGGCGGCGTCCGTCCCGTGTCGCCGTGCGCACATCTGGTCTGCCACTCCTGCTGGGACGGCGAGGACCACTCGGGCTGCCCGGTCTGCCATACCCGGATCGATGTGACGGACTCTTTCCTCGAACCGGCGCGCACCGGCACCGTCCGCAGGCGGCGCTCCTCCGCGCCGGCCGGGGACGCACCGCTGCGGCTGCTGCGGCTGGGCGGCTCGCGCGGCGAGGACACGATCGCCGCGCTGCGGCTGCTGCTCTCCCGCACTACGCCGCCGGCTCCCCAGGACCGTGACGACCTGCGGCTGTTGCTCGACCATCTCCCGGGTGAAGGTCTGGCCTGGCTGCCGGAGGACGTCGCCGCCTTGGAGACCAAGGCCCTCCTCCTGGCTGCGCTGCTGCGCGATCCGCACCGGTCGGCCGAGGCGCTCTCCTTCCTGCCCGCGCTGCTGACGACCGCCACCGATGTGCTGCGGCTGCTGTGCGTCTGGTCGGGCGGCGAGCCGGACCTCGTCGAGCCGCCCCGTCCGCGCGGTGTGCCGCGGCCCCTGCGGCGCGAGCTCCTCGGTGTGCTCGACGGGTTCGGACCGCAGACGCTGATCGAGGAGCTGCACCGCCACACACGCGCCTGGAAGCGGGCGGGCGAGGTGCTGCACCCGTACGAGCACCACCGGCGCCATCCGCGTACGGCCCTGGCCTTCGCGGTACTGCGCGGCACCGATCTGTCCGCCCACAGGCTCGGACCGGCGCTGCGCCGCGCCGCTGCCGAGCATCCCGAGGGAGTGGCCGTGCGCGGCGACCGGCTCGCGCCGGTGACCTGGGGCGGCCAGGTCGAACGCGCGCTCGGGGCGCGGGACCTGCCCGCGGCGGTCGCCCTGCTGCGAGAGCGGCCCGGCGAACTGGTGCGCCGACTCGACCATCTGCTGCGGCTGCACGCGGCCACCGGCTCTCCGGCGGCGCTGCCCGAGGGGCTGGCCGAGGCGCTCGCGTCCGGGCTGGCCCGCGTCGGCCCCGCGCCGCTGCTGTCGGCGCTCGGCGCGCTGAGGGTGCGTACCCGCCCCGGCGGGCAGCGGGTGTTCTTCCCCCGCGGCGATGTCTCCCGCCGCTTCGCGGTGGAGGATCGGCGCGCGCCCCTCCCGCAGGGCGCCGTCCAACCGGTGTGCTCCATGATGGAGGCCGAACTGCTGCGCCGGCTCGCCGCCGCCCCGCGGCACGACGTGGCCCTCCTCGACTCCGGACTCAGCGCTCTGACGGTGCCGTTCGCCGAGTGCGGCGCCGCCCGGTCACTCGCCTCCGCCCCTCAGGGCGGTCCGGGCCGGTCGAGCCGGGATCTGACGCCGCAGGACACCACGGCCGGTCGGGTGACCCTGTGGGATCTGGCGTGCTGGCACGCGGGCGTACGCACCGACCGCGTAGTGGTCCTGCGCCGTGCCCCGTTCCCGGGCACACTCGACGAGCTGTGGCACTACGACCGGCAACCGGGCGAGAACACCGCCGGTTTCGCGGCCCGGATCCGCGCCCTGGCCCCACCGGAGTGGCGCCGCCCGTCGGAGGACGCGGAGGCTCTCGCCGCCCAAGTCACCTCAGGACGAAACGGACTTCTCGCTCTGGTCCACGGTAACGTGCGGCCGGAGGGGGCGACGGGTGTCGTCTACCGCCTCTTCCCCGGGCCGGTGGACGGGAGTCAACTCACCCGTGTCACAGCCGGGGAGCTCATCGCCGGCCTGGGGTGAAGCGGGAGTGTCAGCGGCGGCCCGTATCCTCATGGACCATGCTCGAAGACCCCACGGCAGCCGCATCGTCCATCGCGCAGCGGCCCGCACCTCCGGCGCCCGTATGGCCGTCGGCGTACCCGCAGGGGTACGCCGTCGTCGACGTGGAGACGACCGGACTGGCCCGCGACGACCGGATAGTGTCGGCGGCCGTCTACCGGCTCGACGCGCGGGGCAATGTGGAGGACCACTGGTACACCCTCGTCAATCCGCAGCGCGACCCCGGCCCGGTCTGGATCCACGGTCTGACGAGCGAGGCGCTCGCGGACGCCCCGCTCTTCCCGGACATCGCCGACGCCCTGTCCGAACGCCTCGCCGACCGGGTGCTCGTCGCGCACAACGCCGTCTTCGACTGGTCGATGATCGCCCGTGAGTACGCACGCGCGCGGCTGACCGCGCCCGTGCGCCAGCGGCTGTGCACCATCTCCCTCTCCAAGGAGCTGGGGCTGCCGCTGCCCAACCACAAACTGGAGTCGCTGGCCGCCCACTACGGCGTGGTCCAGCAGCGGGCACACCACGCGCTCGACGACGCCCGGGTGCTCGCCGAGGCGTTCCGGCCCAGTCTGCATCTGGCCGCCGGTTCCGGGGTGCGGCTGCCCCTGCTGGCCTGCCGGCCGCTCACCGAGTGGTCGGACACGCCCCGCACGATCGGCCACCAGTACCGTCCGAGCAGCTGGCGCCCCACTCGTAAGCGCCCCGCCTGCCCCTACCCCAACCCCGGCCGGTACGAGCCGGGCAAGCCCCTCGTCCAGGGCATGCGGGTGGCGTTCTCCGGCGACACCTCCGTCGACCGCGAACTGCTGGAGGACCGGGCCTTCGAGGCCGGACTGCACATCGCCTCCAGCGTGTCCCGCCTCACCAGTCTGCTCGTCACCAACGAACCCGGCTCGGCCACCTCCAAAGCCGCCAAGGCACGCTCCTTCGCCACCCCCGTGGTGGATGAGGCGGCCTTCATGCAACTGCTCCAGGATGTGGCCCCGGCAGCGTCATCCGAGTGAAGCGGCGCGACGCGCCCGGCCACCGCTCCCGCCCCCGCGCTCCGCTTCCCGCACCCTGTGGCGCATGGCACGTTGCGAGGTCTGCGGAAACGACTACAACATGAGCTTCGAGGTGCACGCGCAGGGCGCTGTGCACGTCTTCGACTGCTTCCAATGCGCAATCCACCGAATGGCCCCGATCTGTGAGCACTGCCGCACCCAGATCATCGGCCAGGGCGTGGAGGCCGATGGCCAGTTCTTCTGCTGCGCCCACTGCGCCCGCGCCGAAGGGAAGGTGGGCCTCGTCGACCACGTATGAGACACCCCCGCCCGCCCAGCACCCCACGACCGAGTTGTACGGTCGTGGGGTGTACCGCTTCCTGTTGTCCCGGCAGTGGGTGATTCTCACCCTCGTGGCCCTTGTGCTCATCCCTGTGATGATCGAGCTGGGCTTCTGGCAGCTGCACCGTCACGAGCACCGGGTCGGCCAGAACGACCAGATCGCACGGAGTCTCGACGCGCCGCCCGTCCCGGCGGTCCGGCTCACCTCCCCCGGCCACCGGGTGCCCCGGTCCGACACCTGGCGCCCGGTCACCGCCACCGGCGCGTACGACACCCGGCACGAGGTCGTGGTCCGCCAGCGGACCGCCGCCGACGAGCAGTCCATCGGCTACTACGTCCTCACTCCGCTGATCATGAAGGACGGGCGGGCGGTCCTGGTCAACCGTGGCTGGATTCCGACGGACGGGCCCCTGACCACGTACCCGAAGGTCCCGGCCGCCCCCGCGGGCGAGGTCACCGTCACCGGTCGCCTCATGCCCGACGAGACGACCGCCAACAGCGGCATCAAGGACAAAAAGGGCCTTCCGTCGCGTCAGATCATGCTGATCGACAGCAGGCGTCAGGCGAGCGCGCTCTCACGGCCCGTCCTGGGCGGCTACATCGAGCTCACCGGGACCTCCCCGAAGGCCACAGGCCAGCCCGAGTCCGTCCCGGCCCCCGACCACAGCAGCATCGGTCCCCACATGGCGTACGCGGTCCAGTGGTGGCTGTTCGCCGCGGGTGTCCCGGTCGGCTGGGTGGTGCTGGTCCGCCGCGAGCGCAAGGACCGCGCCGCCGCGCGGGAATCCCGGGAGCCGGTGCCGGTCCCGGCCTGAACCCGTCCGGTCCCGCGCCGGGAATGCCCCGGGCACGCTCCGGGCAGGGGAGAACACGGAACCGTTGGAGAGGCGGCACCGTGCCAGGACACATCGAGGACTATGCACTCATCGGCGATCTCCAGACCGCCGCGCTCGTGGGCCGGGACGGCTCCATCGACTGGCTGTGCCTGCCACGCTTCGACTCCGCGGCCTGCTTCGCCGCGCTCCTGGGCGACGAGGACAACGGCCACTGGCGTGTGGCCCCCGCCTCCGGCGGCAACTGCACCAGCCGCTCGTACCGCGGCGACACCCTCGTCCTGGACACGGTCTGGGAGACGGCCACCGGCACCGTCAAAGTCACCGACTTCATGCCGCAGCGCGACCGGGCCCCCGACCTCGTCCGGATCGTCGAAGGGGTCTCCGGCTCGGTGGACATGCGCAGCGAGGTCCGGCTGCGTTTCGACTACGGCAGCATCGTTCCCTGGATCCGCCGCTCCGACGGCCACCGCATCGCGATCGCCGGACCGGACTCCGTCTGGCTGCGTAGCGAACCCCCGGTCACCACCTACGGCAAGGACTTCTGCACCTACGCGGACTTCACGGTCTCCGCGGGCGAGAGCGTCGCCTCCGTGCTGACCTGGCACCCCTCGCACGAGAAGCTGCCGCGCCGGATCGACCCGTACCAGGCGCTCGCGTCGAGCGTCGAGGACTGGGAGATGTGGTCGGCCCGCTGCCGCTACGAGGGCCCCTGGCGGGACGCGGTCATGCGGTCGCTGATCACCCTCAAGGCTCTCACCTACGCGCCGAGCGGCGGCATCGTGGCCGCCGCCAGCACCTCCCTCCCGGAGGAGATCGGCGGTGTGCGCAACTGGGACTACCGCTTCTGCTGGCTGCGCGACGCGACGCTCACCCTGAACGCTCTCGTCTCCAGCGGCTATCTCGACGAGGCGGCCTCCTGGCGCGACTGGCTGCTGCGGGCGGTCGCCGGCGACCCGGCCGATCTGCAGATCATGTACGGCCTCGCGGGCGAGCGCCGGCTCACCGAGTTCGAGGTCCCCTGGCTGCCGGGGTACGAGGCCTCCACCCCGGTCCGGATCGGCAACGCCGCCGTCGAACAGGTCCAGCTCGACGTCTACGGCGAGGTCCTCGACTCCCTCTTCCTCTCCCGGGAGAGGGGCCTGCGCCCTGAGGAGGACTCCTGGGAGCTCCAGCGGGCGCTGATGGAATTCCTGGAGTCGCAGTGGCGCGAACCGGACGAGGGGCTCTGGGAGGTGCGGGGACCGCGCCGGCACTTCGTCCACTCCAAGGTCATGGCGTGGGTGGGCGCCGACCGGGCGGTCCGCACCGTGGAGCGGCTCCCTGATCTGCGGGGCGACGTCGCGCGCTGGCGGGCCATGCGCGAAACCGTGCACCGCGAGGTGTGCCGCCACGGCTACGACGCCGACCGGAACACCTTCACCCAGTACTACGGCTCCGCGGAACTGGACGCCGCGACCCTCCTCATCCCTCAGGTCGGCTTCCTCCCTCCCACCGACCCGCGCGTGGTGGGCACGGTCGACGCGGTACGCCGCGAGCTGGACCACGGCGGCTTCGTCCGCCGCTACACCCCCGACCATGTGGACGGTCTCCCCGGCGGTGAAGGCGCCTTCCTCGCCTGCTCCTTCTGGCTCGCCGACGCCCTGTGCGGGACCGGGCGCCAGAAGGACGCCCGGGACCTGTTCGAGGAGCTGCTGTCCCTGCGCAACGACGTCGGTCTGCTGTCCGAGGAGTGGGACCCGGTCGCGCGGCGCCAGCTCGGCAACTTCCCCCAGGCGTTCAGCCATGTGGGGCTGGTGAACACCGCCCTCGCGCTGTCCCGGACCGATAGGACACCATGAAGGCATGGATCTTGAACTGAAGGACCGGGTGTACGTCGTCACGGGCGCCAGCCGTGGCCTGGGCCTGGCCGCCGCGCGGGAACTCGTCGCCGATCGGGCGAAGGTGGTGCTCAGCGGCCGCGACGAGGAGTCCGCCACATCCGCCGCCGCGGAGCTCGGGCAGAACGCCGCGGGCATCGCCGCGGACAACGCCGATCCCCGTACGGCCGACCGTCTGATCGCCACGGCGCGGGCCCGCTTCGGACGCTTCGACGGCATCCTGATCAGCGTCGGCGGGCCCCCGCCCGGGCTGGGCACGGACAACACCGACGCCCAGTGGCAGGCCGCCTTCGAATCGGTCTTCCTCGGCGCGGTACGCCTCGCCCGGACGGCGGCCGCCGAGCTCTCCGAGGGCGGCGTGATCGGCTTCGTCCTCTCCGGCTCCGTCCATGAGCCGATCCCGGGCCTGACGATCTCCAACGGCCTGCGACCGGGCCTGGCGGGCTTCGCCAAGTCCCTCTCCGTCGAACTCGGACCCCGGGGCATCCGCGTCATCGGCCTTCTCCCGGGCCGTATCGACACGGACCGGGTCCGCGAACTCGACGCGCTCTCGGGAGACGCGGACGCGGCCCGCAGCCGCACCTCGGCGTCGATTCCGCTCCGCCGCTATGGGCGCCCGGAGGAGTTCGGCAAGGTCGCGGCCTTCCTGCTGTCCCCGGCGGCGTCCTATCTCACCGGCCTGATGCTCCCCGTGGACGGCGGCTCCCGCCACGGCTTCTGACCCCTCGGACGACAGCAGGAAAGCCAGGGGGACACCGGGAAGGGCCCCGGGGGAGGCCCGCACCCACACGATCCGACCCGCACCGCGCCGGCGGCTACAGCACGCGCTCCGCCCCATGCCGCACCGCCGTGACCCGCACCTCCGCCGGAAGCCGCTCCAGACCCGCCGACTCCCGCGCATGCCCCAGCGCGTCACGCGTCAGCCGCCCCACCACCTCCGCGGGCCCCGCGTGCGGCTCCAGCGCCAACCCCACCCGCACCTCCGGAGCCGTTCGCTGGCGGCCCGTCAGCCGTACATCAGCCCGGGAGACACCGTCCAGCGACTCCGCCTCAGCCGCCATGGCGCCCTCGAGAGCGCGCCCCCGCAGCAGGGCACCCGCACCGTCCCCGCTGTCCACCAGAATCTCGCGGAGCCGGTGCTTCCGCAGTTGTGCCAGCAGCCACCACAGCATCAGCACCAGCAGCACACCCAGCACCGCGAAGACGACCGGCCACCACCATCCGTCGTCGCGGTATCGCGTCCGTCCCTCCGCGCCGAGGATCATGTCGTGCGGCCCCCTGAAGGGCCACCAGCCGGGCAGTGCGAAGTCCCAGTGCCGCGACAGATCCAGCCCGCCCACCAGCACCGCGCCGCCCAGCGCGAACAGGGCGAGTCCGGCGAGCCCCAGCAGCACACGGTTGACAGTCCTGAGCCTGAGCATGCGTCACGTCACCTCTTCGACGGGCGTCGTACGTGCACGGACAGCGCCGGCCGCCGGGCCAGGCCGAGCTCCCGCAGTCCGGCGGCCAGCGCCGCGTCCAAGTCGCCACGGACCTCGTCGAGATCGCGGAAGTGCGCCTGCGCCCGGACGCCGACCTTGCGACGACGGACCTTGACCCGTGCCGCATGCACGCCGGGGACCTCCATCGCCCGGTCGCGCAGGACCATAGCGGCCGCGGACCGGTGCAGCCCGGCCCGTACGTGCTCCGCTCCCTCCGCGTCCACCGGACGCCTCATCGGCAGCAGCGACCGCAGCCCGGGGGTGAGCGCCAGCACCAGCAGCCACAGTCCGATGACCATCGCGCCCGCCGCCCCACCGATCATCCAGGCGTCGTCGAGCGGGCGTTCCGCCAGCTCTTCGGCGAGCCTGCGTCGCCATGCCATGGCGTTACGGCCGGCCCGCACCGCGGCGACGTCGTAGAGCACCAGTCCCACGCCCGCGACGACGAGGGCGGCGACGATCGTCGCCGGTACACGCCGTGTGGACCAGAAGCGGCGAGCGGACCGGGGCTCGTCCCCGCTCTCGTAGGCCGCGGCGGACGCGGACTGCCGCAGCCCCGAACCGCCCTCACCGCCGTCGCCCGCGCCCGGGGAGGCGTCGCGCTCGATCGTCGGCAGCCGCCGGGTGCCCTGTGTCTCGGGTTCGTCGCCGGTCATCCGACCCTCCCCTGATCCGTCCGCCGCGTGTGCGCCGAGTGCAGCCGCTCGACGGTCACGGAGATCTCGGGCACAGCCATACCCGCCAAGGCCCGTACCCGCTCGGCGACTCCACGACGCACCGCACGGCACTGCGCGCCGATGTCGGACGGATAGCCCAGCTCCACGGCGAGCCGTACCCGGGCCTCCCCCAGCGGGCCTCCCACGTTCTCGTGTTCGGACGCACCGCGCACCGAGGCCGTCGCGTGCGGCCCGCGCCCGGACGGCACGCGTTCCGCTTCGGGCACCCCGCGCAGCACCTCCCGGGCCGCCTGCGAAGCGATCTTCGCG
Organism: Streptomyces sp. 8N706; assembly: GCF_052245415.1. Classification (NCBI taxonomy): domain Bacteria; kingdom Bacillati; phylum Actinomycetota; class Actinomycetes; order Kitasatosporales; family Streptomycetaceae; genus Streptomyces; species Streptomyces sp. 8N706. The sequence goes on from NZ_JBQQBW010000044.1 coordinate 47,068, forward strand.
ACGACCCGTTCGGCGATCCGGGTGGCCCCCCGCCCACCCGGGGGTACCCGCCGCTCATGTGCCGGCCCGGACGCTGGGCCCGGCGCTGCCTGCGACCGCCCCGGGGACGGTTCCGCGGACCCCGGCCCCGGAGACCGTTCCGCCGACTCCGGAGAGGGTCCCGACTCCGGGGACGGCCCCGACTCCGGGGACGGCCCCGACTCCGGAGACGGCCCCGACTCCGGAGAGGGCCCCGACTCCCGGGAACGGCGCGGCTCCTCGGCGGCGTCCTCGTTCGCCACCGGTGCTCACCGCCGCCGCTGTTCGCGCTCGCGCGGCCGGAAGAAGTCGCCGGGTTCCAGATCGCCGTCCAGGAACCTCCCGGCCACGAATCCGACAGCGCCCAGCGCCGCCACCAGCAGGAAGGCGCCGAAGCCGCCGAAGTATCCGGCAAAGCCCAGTGCCATCCCGGCGATCAAGCCGACTGCGGCCATGCTCATCGTGCGCTCCTCCGCTCGCGGCCCGCTTCCGGTCCGCTACTGAATACGTGGCTGCTCTTCCTCTTCGTCCTCTTCATCGGGCAGCTTCACATCGCTCACCGCGATGTTGACCTCGACGACTTCGAGGCCGGCCATCCGCTCGACCGCTGAGATGACGTTCTCCCGTACAGCGCCCGCGACCTGCCGGATGGAGACGCCGTAATCGACGACGATCTCCAGGTCGATCGCCGTCTGCACTTCCCCGACCTCGGCCTTGACCCCGCGGGTGACGGACTTCCCGGCACCGGGCACCCGTTCGCGTACGGCCCCGAAGGTGCGGGACAGTCCGCCCCCCATCGCATGGACGCCGACCACATCGCGGGCCGCGAGCCCGGCGATCTTCTCCACCACGCCGTCGGCGATCGTGGTCCGGCCACGGGACGCCGGCTCGCCCCCACCACGCTTCGGCCCGGGGGCCCTTCTGGTCTCGCCCGCCTCCGTGCTGGGGGCTTCGGGCCGGTTCCGTTGGGTGGCATCGGACATCGCCGGTCGTCCCTTCCGAGGAGAGGAGAGAAGCGGCATCCCGCTCCGTTGCCCACACTATGTGTGTTTGTCCAATTTCGCCCCAGGGCTGCGACAGGCGTGGGACGGGAGGTGACGGACGAATGGCGCACCCGGCTGTCCCGGTGCGATTGCGGCAGAGTACGGAGCATCACGGATTGGGGTGAGCGCCAGTGGCGGCGGACGAATGGGTCCACGCGGTACGCCAGCAGCTCGGGCTGGGCCGACTGCTCCCGCTCGGCGGGCCGAAGGACGGCGCCTGGATCACGGAGCGCGCCGCGAGCGATGTGCTGCGTGGGGCCGTGGCCCCACGGACCGGCGTCCGGTTCGACCGGCTGCGGATCGGCCTGGCGGACGCGGGCTCGGCCGTCGGCTCAGCGGTCCCGGCGCCGCCGAGCGCGCTGCCGACCGGACCGCTCAGTATCGAGGCGGACTTCGCGGCGCCGTTGCGACTGCCTCTCCAGGCGACGTCCCAAAAGGTGCGGGAGGCGCTGCTCACAGCGGCGGACGAGCGCCTCGGACTGACTGTCGTGGAGGTCGATCTACGCGTCACCGACCTGCTGGAAACCCCCTCTTCCACAAAAGGCCCGGAGAGCCGGCCCGGGCCCCCGGCAGGGGAACCGGCCGGGGAACCGGAGCCCCACCCCGAAGCGGTGGCCGTTCCCCTTGCGCAGCCAGGGGGCGAAGTGGCCGCGGCCGCGGTGGCCGTTCCGGGGGTGACCCGGCTCGCCGCCGCCCTGAGCGGGCCCGCCGTACGGGTCGAGGACCGGGACCACCCGGAACGGCGTCATGTGCAGGTGCAGTTGGCGATCGCCGCCGGTCACCGTGCACTGGACGTGGCCCGCGCGGTCCGTACGGCGGTGACCATCGCGGCGGCCCTGGACGCCCCGGGGCCGGTCACGGTCGCCGTCGTGGTCACGGCAGTCGACACACCGTGACCTCGAGATACAGGCCGGCGCGCGGGGACGAGCGCGCTGACCACGGCGAGGGGACGCCGGGCCGTCCGGCCCCTCCGCCCGGCGGGGCCGGGAGCACCTGCGGCCGACAGGCGGACGGTCCCCTGCACGCCGCGGCCGCCAGGCACGCCCCGAGGAATGCCGCCGCCGGCCGACCTCCTACTCCGCGATGCCGGCCAGGTCCCGCAGCCGCCGCGCCTGAGCGGCCCGCTCGGCGGCGCGCTGCTCCTCGTACGTACGGTCCCCCGCCTCCCGGAGCAGCGCCTTCGTCTCGATCACCGCGTCGCGCGGGGCGGCCAGCAGGGCCGCCGCCAAATCCGCCACCGCGCCCTCGAGTTCATCAGCGGGTACGACGAGGTTGGCCAGGCCCGTGCGCTCGGCCTCCGCGGCCTGGACGTACCGGCCCGTGGCGCAGATCTCCAGGGCACGGGCGTAGCCGACCAGCGAGACGAGCGGGTGCGTACCCGTCAGGTCCGGGACCAGTCCGAGGCTGGTCTCACGCATGGCGAACTGCACATCGTCGGCACAGACCCGCAGGTCGCAGGCGAGCGCGAGCTGGAAGCCCGCACCGATCGCATGCCCCTGCACAGCGGCGACGCTGATGATGTCGTTCCGGCGCCACCAGGTGAACGCGTCCTGGTACTCGGCGATGACCGCGTCCAGCTCGGCGTCGGAGCCGCCCGCGAGGTCGATGAACGACGGCTCGCCGTCGAAGCCCTCGGGCGTGAACGCCTGCCGGTCGAGCCCCGCCGAGAAGGACTTGCCCTCTCCGCGGAGCACGACCACCCGTACGCTGCCCGGCAGCAGGCGCCCCGCCTCCGTCAACGCCCGCCACAGGGCGGGCGATTGGGCGTTGCGCTTGTCGGGTTGGGCGAGGGTCACCGTGGCGACGGTTGCCGCATCGTCAACGGTGAGCCGTACGCCGTCCTTGTCCAGCAGGGTCATGAGGTGCCTCCGGGTGGGCGCAGTCATCCCAGCCTTCCCGGAGGTACGGGGACCGTCCCCGGGAGGCTGCTGTACTGCACAGTAACCACCCGGGCGACCGATCGATCGACCGGGTGGCACTGCCACTCCTGCCGGGGGCGCCTCGTCAGGCCGAAGCGGCCTTCTTACCCCGTGTGGCTCCGCCGCGACCACGCAGGGTCACGCCGGACTCGCTGAGCATCCGGTGGACGAATCCGTAGGAACGGCCGGTCTCCTCGGCCAGCGCCCGGATGCTCGCACCGGAGTCGTACTTCTTCTTCAGGTCAGCCGCGAGCTTTTCGCGCGCGGAGCCGGTCACCCGGCTGCCCTTCTTCAGAGTCTCGGCCACCCGTGCCTCCTCATGGGAAGTGCGCTCTGGACTCTCATGATCACCCCTCGGGCGCTTCCTGGCCACCCATTCGGCAAGGTCTGTGCGACAAGCTTTCCGTGGTCGGCACCCACCCGCGCATCCGGAACCTTGCATTCCGCATCGCCCGGAATTCGTCACTGTGTGCCATTGATGGCGAAGGTCCAGGTCAGCGCCGTTGGGCATGACGCTCCCGCCCGGATACGGGCGAGCGGGTGCATACATCACCCATTCCCGGGCCCGCCAGGAGGACGCGCCGAGGTACGACCCGGACTCACCCAGATGATGGATCACCCATCGGCCGAATGATCCAGCGGAAGGGGATCAGCGGCCGCGAAAACGGTCCTGACGGGTCAGGCGCCGGTCCTGCCGTCCTGACCGGGCCCTGCCCGGAGCGGCGCCGGTCCTGACACGGTCCTCATGGGGTTCTGCCAGGAGCGGCGTCGGGCCCGACCGGTCAGGCCAGCGCGACGAGATCCGCGTAGTCCTCGCCCCAGAGGTCCTCGACACCGTCGGGCAGCAGAATGATGCGCTCCGGCTGGAGCGCGTCCACCGCGCCCTCGTCGTGTGTCACCAGGACGACTGCCCCGGTGAAGGTGCGCAGGGCGCCCAGGATCTCCGCACGGCTGGCGGGGTCCAGGTTGTTGGTCGGCTCGTCGAGGAGCAGGACGTTGGCCGAGGACACCACCAGGGTGGCCAGGGCCAGCCTGGTCTTCTCACCGCCCGACAGCACCCCGGCCGGCTTGTCGACGTCGTCCCCGGAGAACAGGAAGGAGCCGAGCGTCTTGCGGATCTCGACCAGATCGAGGTCCGGCGCGGACGAGCGCATGTTCTCCAGGACCGTCCGGTCCGGATCGAGGGTCTCGTGCTCCTGGGCGTAGTAGCCCAGCTTGAGGCCGTGGCCGGGGGTCACCCGGCCGGTGTCGGGCGTCTCGACCCCGGCCAGCAGCCGCAGCAGCGTCGTCTTGCCGGCGCCGTTGAGGCCCAGGATGACCACGCGAGAGCCCTTGTCGATGGCCAGGTCGACATCGGTGAAGATCTCCAGGGAGCCGTACGACTTCGACAGACCCTCAGCCGTCAGCGGGGTCTTTCCACAGGGCGCGGGGTCGGGGAAGCGCAGCTTGGCGACCTTGTCGGACTGCCGCACCTCCTCCAGGCCGGAGAGCAGTTTCTCGGCACGCCGCGCCATGTTCTGGGCCGCCACGGTCTTCGTGGCCTTGGCCCGCATCTTGTCGGCCTGGGAGTTGAGGGCCGCGGCCTTCTTCTCGGCGTTGGCGCGCTCGCGCTTCCGGCGCTTCTCATCGGCCTCGCGCTGGGTGAGGTACTGCTTCCAGCCCATGTTGTAGAGGTCGATCTGGGAGCGGTTGGCGTCCAGGTAGAAGACCTTGTTGACGACCGACTCGACCAGGTTGATGTCGTGGGAGATCACGACGAAGCCACCGCGGTAGGTCTTGAGGAAGTCCCGGAGCCAGAAGATCGAGTCGGCGTCGAGGTGGTTGGTCGGCTCGTCGAGGAGCAGGGTGTCGGCGTCCGAGAAGAGGATCCGGGCCAGCTCGACGCGGCGCCGCTGGCCGCCGGAGAGCGTATGCAGAGGCTGCCCGAGCACCCGGTCGGGCAGGTTGAGGCTGGCGGCGATGGTGGCCGCCTCGGCCTCGGCGGCGTACCCGCCCTTGGTGAGGAACTCGGTCTCCAGCCGCTCGTACTTCTTCATCGCACGCTCGCGGGTGGCTCCCTGGCCGGTGGACATCCGCTGCTCGTTCTCGCGCATCTTGCGCAGCACGCTGTCGAGGCCGCGGGCGGAGAGGATGCGGTCGCGGGCGAGGACGTCGAGGTCACCGGTGCGCGGGTCCTGGGGCAGATAGCCGACCTCACCGGAACGGGTGATGGTGCCGCCGGCGGGGACGCCCTCGCCCGCCAGGCACTTGGTGAGGGTGGTCTTGCCGGCGCCGTTACGGCCGACGAGACCGATGCGGTCACCCTTGGCGATACGGAAGGAAGCGGACTCGATGAGGACCCGGGCGCCGGCGCGCAGCTCGAGACCGGTGGCGGTGATCACGGAAGGGACTCCAGGGCAGGATTCGGGCGTCGGGAAGGACAGGCGAGGTCGAACGACGCCGTCTAATGCACAAGGAGAATTGCCATGCGGGCCAGTCTAGCGGGGGCCCGCAACTCGAATTCCGCGGAGACTTCCGTGGAGACACGGCCCGGTCCGTCGCCTGCCTGCTGTCCGCCGGGCGGCTGGCCCCGGGCGTGGGGTGCGTACGCGGGAGGGGACGGAGGAGTGTCCTGGTGGGGGCCGCTCGGCCCCTTCCGTCCCGCCCCGCGCCCTCTTCCCGGACGCGCCGGGGACCGCGGCACGGGCGTGAGGGACCACGACACGGGCGTGAGGGATCACACAGACACCGCACCGGCAGGGCATCACACGGGTCCCCGGGGCGTATCGCCGAGCGGGCCGCGCTCCGGCGTGATGCGGCCCCGGCCGTCGACCGCGACCAGCTCCGCGGTCCAGGCGGGGTCGGTTCCGGCGGCGCGGCGGCCGTCGGAGCACGGCTGGGCGACCATCAGCACGGCACCGCGGCGGACGGCCAGACGCGGCGCGAAGGAGCAGCCCGGCCGGGCGGGCAGCACCCAGCGCAGATCCCCGTCCGCACTCCGGTACGCCGCAATCCGGCGGGGGGTGACCACCGCGAGGGTGCGCCATCCTCCGTCGAGCGGCCGCAGCACGTCCGCGCCGCGCCGGGCGGCCCGATGGGCGAGCCATGCGGCGGCGCCGGGGATGGCACGGTGCCAGCGGACCGTGCCGGGCGGTCCGGTGTCGGTGATCATCCCGTCGTTCCAGAGGATGAAGGCGTGCCCCGGGGCGGTCCGTACGGCGAGCGGCCGGCGGCTGTGCCGGGAGTACGTCCACCACCGGGCACCGCTCGCCGGGTCGTAGGCCTCGACGGAGCGGGCCGTCCGGCGCAGCACGGGTTGCGGGGACCCCCACAGGGTGGCGGCCGCGGAGGCGTGGACGGTGAGGCGGTCGCCGTACGGGGCGGGGCGCTCCCAGCGGGCGGCAACGGCGAGCGCCAGGACCAGCAGGACCGCGAGGGCGGGGAGGGCCAGACGCTCGGTGCGGGTGCTGCCCGCGACCCCGTCCGACATGGCGCAGAGCGTAGCCGCGCGGCGCGGGACGGGAGGGAGCGTACGGGCCGACACGGCGGGCGGCCCCTGCCGCGTCCTCCATTCGGCGTCGTGCGGCGGGGCCGGTCCGGCCGGAGGGCCTCCTAGGACGAAGAGGGGCAATTCGCTCATACTCATGGGTGTGCGACGCGCTGCCGCACCGGGCGGAGCAGAGGGTTCCCAGAGGAGTGAGTGCCATGGCAGACACCGGCACGGGCCGGCCGACCATCTACCCGACACTGCTGTACGCGGACGCGCAGGCGGCCATCAAGCTGCTCACCGAGGCCTTCGGTTTCAAGGCCGACGCGGTGTACACGGGGGAGGGCGACCTCGTGACCCACGCCGAACTCTCCTTCGGCAACGGCGTGGTGATGCTCGGGTCGAAGGGACGGGAAGGGGTGTTCGTGGAGGCCATGCGGACCGGCGGCCCCGCCGGGATCTACGTGGTCGTCGAGGACATCGACGGGCACTACCAGCGGGCGGCGGCCCATGGCGCGGAGATCCTGATGCCGCCGACCGACCAGGACTACGGCTCCCGCGACTACATGGCGCGGGACGCCGAGGGCAATGTCTGGAGCTTCGGCACCTACGCCCCCGCCGGCGCCGCATAGAGGAGCCCACCGGAGCCCGTGGCTCCGCCGCCGGTCTCCTCCGCGGCGCGCGAGCCCGGCACACCCCCGGCCGGCGGGCGGGGGTGTGCCGAAGCGGAATCTAAGCGCCTCCCGTGTGCACCTGGAAGGCCGCCCGGCGCACGGCCTTGGCGAGCGCCGGGTCGGGGTGTGCCGCCGCCAGAGCGACGAGTACCTGCACCGTACGGGGGTGGCCCACCGCCCGTACCTCCTCGAGCAGCGCCGGGACCGTGCCCTGCACCGCCGAGTCGAGATGGCGGACGAGCAGCGGGCCCTCGCCGTGGTCGGCGACGGCGGCCGCGGTGTCGACCCACAGCCAGGTGGCCTCCTGGCGGGTGAGCACCTCCAGGGTGTCCTCAGGGTCCCCGCCCTCCTGCTCGGCCAGCCACAGCAGGGCGTAGGGGCGCAGATACGGCTCGTCGGCGGCGGTCCGCACGGCGGGCTCGGCCGGCGCGCCCACGGCCCGTAGCGCCTCGAACGCCAGACCGCGCAGCAGCGCGTCGTGGCCGCGGGCGACGTCGAGCAGTTCGGTGACGGCGCTGCCCACCGGGCGGGCCGCCAGCCAGGCCCGGTACTCCGCCCGGGCCGGGCCGGGGGTGAGAGCGGCGCAGCCGCGCAGCATGTCCTCGGCGGACTGCTCGATGTTGCCGGCGGGGCTCTGGGCGGCGACGCAGATCTGTTCCAGCTTGACCCATACGGCCCAGTTGCCGAGGGGGGTGAGCGTGGCCTCGTCCTCGCCGAGGGTCAGCGCCCCGACCGAGGCGAGGGCGTCGAGCGCCCAGTCCAGCAGAGCGGCCGGGGGAGGGCCTTCGACGGTGGGCTGCTCCGCTTCCGCCGTGCCGTACGGGACCTCGCAGCGCTCGGTGCGCAGTTCGGCGACGCG
>NZ_JBQQBW010000045.1:0-54970 GCF_052245415.1 Streptomyces sp. 8N706
GCTTTCGTGGTGGCCCCGGGTGGGGCGTTTCTCGTCAGCCGTGTTCGCGCCAGCGGTTGGTGATGGGGAGCCGGCGGTCCTTGCCGAAGCCCTTGGCCGAGATCTTGGTGCCCGGCGGGTACTGGCGCCGCTTGTACTCCGCCGTGTCGACCAGGCGGAGCACCCGGGTGACGAGGTCCGGGTCGAAGCCGGAGGCGACGATCTCCGCCCGGCCCTGGTCCCGGTCCACGTACCGTTCGAGGATCTGGTCGAGGACGTCGTAGTCCGGCAGCGAGTCGGTGTCGACCTGCCCCGGGCGCAGCTCGGCGCTGGGTGGTTTGGAGATGGAGTTCTCCGGGATCGGGGGCGTCTGCCCGCGGTCCTCTGCCGCCCGGTTGCGCCATGTGGCGAGGCGGAAGACCTGGCTCTTGTAGACGTCCTTGATCGGGCCGTAGGCGCCGACCGAGTCGCCGTAGAGGGTGGAATAGCCGCAGGCGAGTTCGGACTTGTTCCCCGGCGCGAGCACGATATGGCCCTCCTGGTTGGAGATGGCCATCAGGGTGGTACCACGCAGCCGGGACTGCAGGTTCTCCTCGGCCAGGCCCGTGAGCTGTAGCGCTTCCATATAGGCGTCGAACATGGGGCCGATGGGCACCGTGCGGTAGTGCAGACCCGTACGGCGCGCGAGCTCGGCGGCGTCCTCCTTGGAGTGCTCCGAGGAGTAGCGGGAGGGCATGGAGACGCCGTGGACGTTCTGCGCGCCGAGCGCGTCGCATGCGATGGCGGCGACGAGCGCCGAGTCGATGCCGCCGGACAGGCCGATGAGGACGCTGCGGAAGCCGTTCTTGGCCGCGTACGCGCGCAGGCCGACGACCAGCGCGGAGTAGACCTCCTCGGCGTCGTCCAGGCGTTCGGCGTACCCGCCGGTGAGCTCGGGCTCGTAGGGAGGGAGCGGGGTGGGGGAGAGGGTGACGTGGTCGACGCGCAGACCGTCGTCCACCGTGCCGGAGGGCGGCTCCGGGGCAGCCTCCGGCAGGTCCAGGTCGATCACGACACAGCCCTCGGCGAACTGGGGCGCGCGGGCGATCACTTCGCCGTCGGGCGCGACGACGATCGAGTCGCCGTCGAAGACCAGTTCGTCCTGGCCGCCGATCATCGCCAGATAGGCGGTGGTGCAGCCTGCCTCCTGGGCGCGCTTGCGGACGAGTTCCAGGCGGGTGTCGTCCTTCTCGCGCTCGTAGGGGGAGGCGTTGATGGAGAGCAGCAGTCCCGCGCCGGCGGAGCGGGCTCCGGGGACGCGGCCGCCTTCCTGCCACAGGTCCTCGCAGATGGCGAGGGCGACATCGATGCCATGGACACGGATGACGGGCAGGGTCTCGCCGGGGACGAAGTAGCGGAACTCGTCGAAGACGCCGTAGTTGGGAAGGTGGTGCTTGGCGAAGGTCAGCACCACCTCGCCGCGGTGGAGGACCGCCGCGGCGTTCTGCGGGGCGCCCGCGGGCTGGCCGTAACGCGGCTGTGCCTTCTCCGACCGGTCGAGATAGCCGACGACCACCGGGAGTTCACCCAAGCCCTCCTCCGCGAGCCGCGCCGCGAGCGCGCGCAGGGCGGCGCGGGACGCCTCGACGAAGGAGGAGCGCAGCGCCAGGTCCTCGACGGGGTATCCGGTCAGCGCCATTTCCGGGAAGGCGGCCAGATGGGCCCCCTGCTCGGCGGAGTGCCGGGTCCAATGGACGATCGTCTCGGCGTTCCCGGCGAGATCGCCGACGGTCGAGTCGATCTGATTCAGGGCGAGACGAAGTTGAGGCACGCGGTCAGTGTAATCGTCTCTCTGACGCGATCCAGGGGCGGGCGGTACGCGCTCCAGCATGCGGTGCGGGCCCGCCGCCGGGTCCTCCGAGGATCCGGGGAGGCCGGGCCGGCCGGGAACGTGAAGGCCCCGTCCGGTGCAGGCACGGGCCTCGTCGGAGCTGAGGCCGGGGCAGCCCGCAGACCGCCGTCTCGATCGGCGGCCGCGGCTGACGGCCGCGGCCCGGACACCATCAGGCTTGGGGACGGCTCTTCCGAACGCGGCGGGGCGGCCCGGCGCCCGCTGTGGTGAACGCGGTGCCGGGTCCCCCCGTGCTGATTGCTCCGCTGAGCTGCGGCGATAGCATGACGCCCACTATGTCCGGTGCCCCGCGTCTCATCTCCGTCCTGCTCGCACTCGGAGCGGCCGCCTACACCGCCTGGGTGCTGGAGGCCGTCCTGGCCACCGGCCTGGACCCCGGCGGGACGTACGTCAGTGAGCTCGCGGCGACCGACCAGCCGCTCGGAACACTGTTCCGGACGACCGACCTCGCCGCCGGAATGATGTTCCTCGCAGCCGCCGTGATCGCGCTGCGCCGGGAGCCGCGCCGCGCCCCGTGGGCCACCTTCGGCTGGGCCGGGATGGCCGTGTTCGGCGCCGCCACCGCGATCGACTCGCGGCTTCCCCTGAGCTGCGCGGCGACAGACGACACCGGGTGCGCAGCCCGCGAGGCCGCCGGTCTGGTGCCCGTCACGCATATGGCGCACGTCGTCAGCAGCGCGGTCGCGATGGGCGGCGCGCTGGTGGCCGTGGCGGCGCTGACGCTCGCGGCCCGCCGCTACGGCCGGTGGGCGCCCGTCGCCCGTTTCGGCCCGCATCTCCTGGCCGGTGAACTGCTCGCCACCGTCTGGACCCTGGCCGCCGTCGCGGCCTTCGAGACAGGCTGGGGCCAGTGGTACCTGGGGGCCGGACAGCGGCTGCAGGTGCTGCTCATCGCGGTCTGGACCGCCGTACTGGCATACGCCGTGCGGGAGCGGACCGTATGACGCGCGTCCCCGGGCGCATGCTCCGGATCGACGGGGTGCCCACGCACGTCCTGTGCGAGGGGTCGGGCCCGGTGTGCGTCCTCAGCGGCGGGCTCGGCAGCAGCTGGTTCGACTGGGATCCCGTGGTGCCGCTGCTCACCGCGCACCGCACCGTGGTCCGCTTCGACCGTCCAGGGCTGGGCCTCAGCGCCCCGTCCCCGCGCGTCCCGACCGCCGCGGGGGAGGCCGGCCGCATTCTGCGTGTCCTGGACGCGCTCGGACTGACCGGCCCCTGCGAGGTCGTCGGGCACTCCCTCGCCGGATTCCACGCCGAGGCGTTCGCCAGACTGCACGCCGCGCGCACAGCGGGGCTCGTCCTGCTGGACGGCAGCGTCGAGGAGAACCCCCGATCACCGTTCCCGCCGGGGCTGCGGATCGGCACCGCCCGGCTGCTGGCCGCGGCGCTGTCGGCCGCGGGCCTGCCGCGGGCGCTGGGCCGTACCGCCCGGCGCCTCACGGTCCGGGCGGAGACCGTACGGCACCGCGACCCCGCGCCGGGCGAGCTCGTACGCCGCTGCTACGGCACCAGCCGTGCACTGCGGGCCGGGCTGCTGGAGAACGCCACCTACCCGGACGTGGCGGCGGAACTGGCCGCGCTGCGCGCCCGGCACCCGCTGCCCCGCGTGCCCGTCACCGTCCTGGCGGCGTACGGCGCCACGGACTCGCCGCGGGAACTGCGCTGGCTCGAGCGGCAGCGGGAGCTCGCCGCGCTGCTCGGAGGAGAGTTCCGGATCTCCGCCCCCGCAGGGCACCTGGTGATGCTCGACGACCCTGCCGCGGTGGCCCGGGCGGTGCTCCGCGCCGACTGACGGGTTCGCCCGCACCTGAATTGCGCCACCACCGGTGGAGACGCGTAACCTGCTGGAAACTGCCCCTGGTGATACTGATCCGGCCCCCACGATGTGCCCGGCGGCGCTGAACAAGCCGTCCGACCTGCAAGGAAGTAGCGATGGACAAGCAGCAGGAGTTCGTGCTCCGCACGCTCGAAGAGCGCGACATCCGCTTCGTGCGCCTGTGGTTCACCGATGTGCTCGGTTTTCTCAAGTCGGTCGCGGTGGCACCAGCGGAGCTCGAGCAGGCATTCGACGAAGGCATCGGCTTCGACGGCTCGGCGATCGAGGGATTCGCACGGGTCTACGAATCCGACATGATCGCCAAGCCGGATCCGGCCACGTTCCAGATCCTGCCCTGGCGCGCCGAGGCCCCCGGAACGGCCCGGATGTTCTGCGACATCCTGATGCCGGACGGCTCGCCGTCGTACGCGGACCCCCGCTATGTCCTCAAGCGGATCCTGGCCAAGACCTCGGACCTGGGCTTCACCTTCTACACCCACCCCGAGATCGAGTTCTTCCTGCTCAGGGACAAGCCGGTGGACGGCAGCCGTCCGGTCCCCGCGGACTCCTCCGGCTACTTCGACCACACACCGCAGAACGTCGGCATGGACTTCCGCCGGCAGGCGATCACCATGCTCGAGTCCATGGGCATCTCCGTGGAGTTCTCCCACCACGAGGGCGCGCCCGGCCAGCAGGAGATCGATCTGCGGTACGCGGACGCGCTGTCGACCGCGGACAACATCATGACGTTCCGGCTGATCATGAAGCAGGTCGCGCTGGAGCAGGGCGTGCAGGCCACCTTCATGCCCAAGCCCTTCTCGGAGTTCCCGGGCTCCGGGATGCACACGCATCTCTCGCTCTTCGAGGGCGACCGCAACGCCTTCCACGAGTCCGGTGCCGAGTACCAGCTGTCGAAGGTCGGACAGGCCTTCATCGCGGGCCTGCTGCGGCACGCCGGCGAGATCGCGGCCGTGACGAACCAGTGGGTGAACTCCTACAAGCGGATCTGGGGCGGCTCCCAGCGCACGGCGGGCGCGGGCGGTGAGGCGCCCTCGTACATCTGCTGGGGCCACAACAACCGCTCGGCGCTGATCCGCGTGCCCATGTACAAGCCGGGCAAGACCGTCTCGACGCGGATCGAGGTCCGCTCGCTGGACTCCGGCGCCAATCCCTATCTGGCGTACGCGGTGCTGCTCGCGGCCGGGCTCAAGGGCGTCGAGGAGGACTACCGGCTCCCGGCCGGCGCGGACGACGACGTCTGGGCGCTGACCGACGCCGAGCGCCGTGCGATGGGCATCGAGCCCCTGCCGCAGAACCTCGGCGAGGCCATCGCGCTGATGGAGCGCAGCGAGCTGGTTGCGGAGACCCTCGGCGAGCATGTCTTCGACTTCTTCCTGCGCAACAAGAAGCAGGAGTGGGAGGAGTACCGCTCCGAGGTCACGGCCTTCGAGCTGCGCAAGAACCTGCCGGTTCTCTGATCCGGCATCGGGCAGCCCGGCCCGCCGACCCCGGATAGGCTCGTCACCAGCCCTTGACCGCGAGGGCGGCAGGCCGGCGGGGGCGTGCTCCAGGGACGGGAGGCGGCGGGATGCGGGTACCGCAAGGACGCAGAAGCAGTACGTTCACCCGGCTGCTCAGGTACGGCTTCACCGACCCCTCGGCCGCCGCCCGGCTGCTCGACGCCCCCGAGTTCTCGGCCGTCAGCACCGACTCCGTCCTCCTGGACGCCCTCGGCGAGACCGCCGACCCCGACCTCGCGCTGATGGGCCTGGTACGCCTCGTGGAGGGGCTGTCGCTGCGGGACGAGGTGGAGGCGGCGTCCGGGGAGGACGGGGGGCGGCCCGAGGCCCAGACGCTGCTCGACACCCTGATCGCCGCGAAGCCCCTGCGCGACCGGCTGCTCGGCGTGCTCGGCGCGTCCGAGGCGCTCGGCGACCACCTCTCCCGGCACCCGCTGGACTGGCACGCGCTCGTCACCTACGAGGCGGCCGATCTGCATCCGGGCGTCGACGAGTTCGAGCGCTGCCTCGACGAGGCGAAGGACCCCGACGCGCTGCGCGCCGCGTACCGCCGCTGTCTGCTCACCATCGCCGCCCGCGACGTCTGCGGGACCATCGACGTCGCCGACAGCGCCGCCGAACTGGCCGATCTGGCGACCGCCACCCTGCGCGCCGCCCTGGCCATCGCCGAGGCCCAGGCACCTGCCGACGCCAAGGCCTGCCGGCTCGCCGTGATCGCCATGGGCAAGTGCGGCGGCCATGAGCTGAACTACGTGTCCGACGTGGACGTCATCTTCGTCGCCGAACCCCTCGACGGCACCGAGGAGCCCAAGGCGATGCAGGCTGCGACCCGGCTGGCCTCGCACATGATGCGGATCTGCTCCGACACCACGGCCGAGGGCACCATCTGGCCGGTGGACGCCAATCTGCGCCCCGAGGGCCGCAACGGCCCGCTGGTGCGGACCCTCTCCAGCCATCTGGCCTACTACCAGCGGTGGGCCAAGACCTGGGAGTTCCAGGCGCTGCTCAAGGCCCGGCCGGTCTCCGGCGACATGGCCCTGGGCCAGGAGTACGTGGACGCCGTCGAGCCCCTGGTCTGGCAGGCCGCCGAGCGGGAGAACTTCGTCCCCGACGTGCAGCAGATGCGCCGCCGCGTGGTCGACAACATCCCCGCGGCCCAGGTCGACCGGGAGCTCAAGCTCGGCCCCGGCGGGCTGCGGGACGTGGAGTTCGCCGTCCAGCTCCTCCAGCTCGTGCACGGCCGCACCGACCCCGACCTGCGCAGCGGCGCCACCCTCGACGCGCTGGCCGCGCTCGCCGCGGGCGGCTACGTCGGACGCGCGGACGCTGCCTCGCTCGACCGCGCGTACCGTTTCCTGCGCTCGATGGAACACCGCATCCAGCTGTACAAGCTGCGCCGCACCCATCTCGTCCCCGAGGACGAGGCCGATCTGCGCCGCCTCGGCCGCTCCCTGGGCTTTCGTACGGAGCCGGTGACCACCCTGCGCCGGGAGTGGAAGCGGCACGCGCGCGAGGTGCGCAGGCTGCACGAGAAGCTTTTCTACCGGCCGCTGCTCGACGCCGTCGCCCAGCTGGAGCCGGGCGAGGCCCGGCTCAGCCCCCGGGCCGCGCGCCAGCGTCTCGAAGCGCTCGGTTACGCCGACCCGGCTGCCGCCCTGCGCCACCTGGAGGCCCTGGCTTCGGGCGTCACCCGCAAGGCAGCGATCCAGCGCACCCTGCTGCCCGTGCTGCTGGGCTGGTTCGCCGACTCGGCGGACCCCGACGCCGGGCTGCTCAACTTCCGCAAGGTCTCGGACGCGCTGGGCAAGACCCCCTGGTACCTGCGGCTGCTCCGGGACGAGGGCGCCGCCGCGGAGAATCTCGCCCGGGTGCTGTCCGCCGGCCGGCTCGCCCCCGACCTGCTGCTGCGCGCCCCCGAGGCGGTCGCCCTGCTCGGTGACCCCGAGGGGCTCAAGCCTCGCGACCGGGCGCATCTGGAGCAGGAGATCCTTGCCGCCATGGGCCGGTCCGACGGGCCGGAGCAGGCGCTCGTCACGTCCCGCGGCGTACGGCGCCGCGAGCTGTTCCGTACCGCCGCGGCCGACCTCATCGGGGCGTACGGCACCGAGGCCGGCCTCGCGGAGGAGGCCGACCACCCCCTCACCGGCGGCCGCGCCGTCGACATGGTCGGCAGCGCGATCAGCACCATCACCGCAGTGACCATCGCGGGCGCGCTGCGGGCCGCGGTGCGTGCCACCTGGGGCGATGAGCTGCCCACCCGCTTCGCCGTGATCGGAGTGGGCCGTTTCGGCGGGTACGAGCTGAGCTACGGCTCGGACGCCGATGTGCTCTTCGTCCACGAGGCCCGCGAGGGCGTGGACGAACAGGAGGCCGCGCGGGCCGCCTTCGCCGTCGCCAACGAGATGCGCCGACTGCTCCAGCTGCCCACCGCCGACCCTCCGCTGCTGATCGACGCCGACCTGCGCCCGGAGGGCAAGTCCGGACCCCTGGTGCGCACGCTGGCCTCGTACGCCGCCTACTACCGGCGCTGGTCGCTGGTCTGGGAGAGCCAGGCGCTGCTGCGTGCCGAACCGGTGGCGGGCGACCGGGATCTGGGGGAGCGGTTCATCGAGCTGATCGACCCGCTGCGCTACCCCGTCGAGGGCCTCGGCGAGGACGCCGTACGGGAGATCCGCCGGCTCAAGGCCCGGATGGAGTCCGAGCGGCTGCCGCGGGGCGCCGACCGGACCACCCACACCAAGCTGGGCCGCGGCGGGCTGTCCGACGTCGAGTGGACCGTACAGCTGCTGCAGATGCGGCACGGCTGGGCGGAGCCGGGCCTGCGGACCACCCGCACCCGGGAGGCGCTGCACGCCGCCCATGCGGCGGAGCTGATCTCCACCGAGTACGCGGAGATCCTCGACGAGGCCTGGGTGCTCGCCGCCCGGGTCCGCAACGCCGTGATGCTGGTGCGCGGACGGCCCGGCGATACCTTCCCCACCGACGGGCGGGAGCTCGCGGCGGTGGGGCGCTATCTGGGGTACGAGCCGGGTCATGTCGGAAAGATGCTCGACGACTACCGACGGATCACACGACGGGCACGGGGGGTCGTCGAGGAGCTGTTCTACGGGGCATGAGAGCTCGCCGCGGCACGCTCAGACCGGCCGCAGCTCCGGCTGCACCGCCACCTGTCGGGGCAGCCGGTACGCCATCGAGCCGTACCAGGCGAAGGACAGCGCGAAGCCGAACGACAGGCACATCAGCCCGCCGACCGCGTCCAGCCAGAAGTGGTTCGCCGTCGCGACGATCACCAGCAGGGTGAACGTCGGATAGACCATGCCGAGCACCTTCGCCCACAGCGGACGGGCCAGCATCGCGATGGTGATGCCGCACCACACCGACCAGCCGATGTGCATCGACGGCATCGCCGCGTACTGGTTCGACATGGCGGCGAGATTGCCGGACGCCATCGAGCCCCACGTCTCGTGCACCAGCACCGTGTCGACGAAACCGCCGCGCGGCATCAGCCGGGGCGGCGCCAGCGGATACAGGTAGTAGCCGAGAAGGGCCACACCCGTGGCCACGAAGAGCACGAGCCGCGTCGCCGCGTAGCGCCCCGGGTGCCAGCGGTAGAGCCACACCAGAACCGCGATGGTCACGATGAAGTGCAGCGTGGCGTAGTAGTAGTTCATGCCCACGATCAGCCATTCCACCGAGTTCAGGGCATGGTTGACCGTTTTCTCCACGGCGATGCCGAGGGCCTCCTCCGCACGCCAGATCCAGTCGGCGTTGCGCATCGCCTCCGCCCTCTGCTCGGGCACCGCGTTGCGGATCAGCGAGTACGTCCAGTAACTGACCGCGATCAGCAGGATCTCGAACCAGAGCCGGGGCCGACGAGGGGTACGCAACCGGTCCGTCAGGGACCGCTGGAGCGCGGCACGGTCCGCGCGCTCCTCGATGGGTGACGGAGTGGTGGCCGCGCGACGGCCTTCCAGAGTCCTCACGGTTACTTCACCCATAGCGCGACAGTCTGCCAGATCGTCGCCATCGACAGATCATTCGCCGGTCGGTTCCTCCTCACCCACGCTACGCCTGGACAGGCTCTGCTGCCCCTTCGGACCGGCGGCCGTCGAACCGCGTACCACCAGCTCCGGGAGGAAGACGAACTCGTTGTACAGCGGGGCCCGGGCCCCGCCCGAGGAGGGCAGGGGAAGGGTGCCGCCGACCTCCTCCAGCAGCGCCCGCACCGCCGCCTGCCCCATCGCGGCGACCGGCTGTCGGATCGTGGTCAGCGGCGGATCGGTGAAGGCGATCAACGGCGAGTCGTCGAAGCCGATCACCGACACGTCGTGCGGCACGTTCCGGCCGCGCTGCCGGGCGGCCCGGACCGCGCCGAGCGCCATCATGTCGCTCGCGCACACCACCGCCGTACAGCCCCGGTCGAGCAGCGCGGAGGCGGCCGCCTGGCCGCCCTCCAGCGAGAACAGCGAGTGCCGCACCAGCGACTCGGCCTCCTCCGTGCCGAGGCCCAGCTGCTCCTCCATGCTGCTCAGAAAGCCCTCTATCTTCCGCTGCACCGGTACGAACCGCTTGGGGCCCAGCGCCAGCCCGATCCGCTCGTGGCCGAGCGCCGCGAGATGGGTGACCGCCAGACGCATCGCCGCCCGGTCGTCGGGCGAGACGAAGGGCGCCTGCACCTTCGAGGAGAAGCCGTTGACGAGCACGAACGGCACACCCTGGGCCCGTAGCTGCTCGTACCGCTGCATATCGGCGGAGGTGTCGGCGTGCAGCCCGGAGATGAAGATGATCCCGGCGACCCCGCGGTCCACCAGCAGCTCGGTCAGCTCGTCCTCGGTGGCGCCGCCCGGGGTCTGGGTCGCCAGCACCGGCGTGTACCCCTCGCGGGTCAGCGCCTGTCCGATCACCTGCGCGAAGGCCGGAAAGATCGGATTCTCCAGCTCCGGGGTGATCAACCCGACCAGGCCGGCGCTCCGCTGACGCAGCCGCACCGGGCGCTCGTAACCCAGCACGTCCAGCGCGGCCAGCACGGACTGGCGGGTGGTCGCGGCCACGCCCGGCTTCCCGTTGAGGACACGGCTGACCGTCGCTTCGCTGACCCCCGCCTGAGCTGCGATGTCAGCAAGGCGCGCGGTCACGGAACGGGACTGTACCGGTCGCATCTCAGACCGCCCACCACACACAGGAATCGGCCGGGACACGGACGGTGCCTCCGGCGAACTCGAGCGGTCGGGTGGAGAGCAGCGGCCGTCCCGGTACCGGGAGTTCGATCTCCCCGCCCAGTGTGTTGAGCGTGCACACGAACCCGGGACGCGACACGGCCAGCACCCCGGTGGGCGCGTCCAGCCAGGTCATCGGTCCGTCGCCCAGCCCCGGCAGATCCCGGCGCAGCACCAGCGCCGAGCGGTACAGCTCCAGGGTGGAGCGCGGGTCACCCGACTGTGCCTCGACCGACAGCTCCTGCCAGGCCGCCGGTTGCGGCAGCCAGCTGCCGCCCGGCCCGAAGCCGTACGGCGACCGCTCGCCCGACCACGGGATCGGCACCCGGCAGCCGTCGCGGGTGCCGTCCTGGCCGTCCCCGCGGAAGAACGCCGGGTCCTGGCGCACCTCGTCGGGCAGATCCACGACCTCGGGAAGGCCCAGCTCCTCGCCCTGGTAGACATAGGTGGAACCGGGCAGCGCGAGCATCAGCAGGGCGGCGGCGCGGGCCCGGGCCAGGCCTCGCTCACCGCCGCCGTAGCGGGTGGTGTGCCGGACGACGTCGTGGTTGGACAGCACCCAGGTGGTGGGCGCGCCGACCGAGGTGGTCGCGGACAGCGACTCGTCGATCACCGTACGCATCGCGGTCGCGTCCCATGCGCAGGTCAGGAACTGGAAGTTGAACGCCTGGTGCAGCTCGTCGGGGCGTACGTACAGCGCGAGCCGCTCGGAGGTCGGCGCCCAGGCCTCCGCGACTCCGATCCGGTCGCCGTCGTAGGAGTCGAGCAGCTTCCGCCAGGAGCGGTGGATCTCATGCACCCCGTCCTGGTCGAAGAACGGCAGCGTCTGCGCGCCGATCATCTTGGCCTGCTCGCCGGCGCCGATGTCCGGCAGACCGGGGGCCTTGACCATGCCGTGCGCGACGTCGATACGGAAACCGTCGACACCCAGGTCCAGCCAGAAGCGCAGGATCGAATCGAACTCCTCCCGCACCTCCTGGTTGTCCCAGTTGAGGTCGGGCTGCTCGGGCGCGAAGAGGTGCAGATACCACTCGCCGGGGGTGCCGTCCGGCTCGGCCGTACGCGTCCAGGCCGGGCCGCCGAACACCGACTCCCAGTCGTTCGGGGGCAGTTCACCGCCCGGGCCCTTGCCGGGCCGGAAGTGGTACCGGTCCCTGGAGGCCGCGCCCGCTCCCTCCGCGAGCGCGGCCCGGAACCACACATGCTGGTCCGAGGTGTGGTTGGGGACGATGTCCACGATCACTCTGAGCCCGAGCTCATGAGCCGTACGCACCAGGTCGTCGGCGTCCGAGAGATCGCCGAACAGCGGGTCCACGGCGCGGTAGTCGGCCACGTCGTATCCGCCGTCGGCCTGCGGCGAGGCGTAGAAGGGAGTGAGCCAGACGGCGTCCGCGCCCAGTTCGGCGAGGTAGGGCAGCCTCTCGCGGATTCCGCGCAGGTCGCCGATACCGTCGCCGTCACTGTCCGCGAACGAGCGCACATACACCTGGTAGATGACGGCACTGCGCCACCAGCCCTGGGTGTGCTGCCCGGCCGGCTGCTCGCGGACGGACGGGGCGAGGTCCTGGGTCATATTGCGTCCCTATCGGGTAGGCCCAACGGAGGGGCATCACAGGCGAAGGCTTGGTCGTAGGAGTCAACGCGCCGCGCGCGGACCGGGATACGGAGATCAACCCTTGGTGCCGCCCGCGGTCAGCCCGGCGACCAGGTGCTTCTGGGCGAAGAAGAACATCAGGCCGGCCGGGATGGTGATCAGTACCGAGGAGGCCGTCATCAGGCCCCATTCGGCCCGGTGCGGGCCGATGAAGGTCTGCAGCCCGACGGCGAGGGTGTAGTTCTCCTCGCTGGACATGAACTGGGTGGCGTAGGCGACTTCGCTCCACGCCGTGATGAAGGAGTAGAAGGCGGTGACGGCCAGACCGGGCCGTGCGAGCGGCACGATCAGCCGCCAGAAGGTGCCGAACGGGGTGAGCCCGTCGACGCGCCCCGACTCGTCGATCTCGGTGGGCACCGTGTCGAAGTAGCCCTTGAGCATCCAGGCGCAGAACGGCACGGACACCGAGCAGTAGGTGAGGATCAGACCGCCGTAGCTGTCCAGCAGGCCCAGCTTTCCCAGGATGTTGTAGAGCGGCACGATCAGCACCGCCACCGGGAACATCTGGAAGAGCAGAAAGGACCACATCAGCGATCCGTGCCCGGGGAAGCGCATCCGGGAGACGGCGTATCCGGCGGTGGCGGAGATGAGGACGCCGACGAGCGTGTTGCCTCCGGCGACCACCAGCGAGTTCCCGAACCAGTTCAGGAACTCCGTCTCGCCCAGCACCCTGGTGTAGTTGGCGAGGGAGAAGCCGGACATCTCCATCGGATGCGTCCAGCCGTTCTCGCCGCGCAGCGACACCAGGACGATGAAGAGGACCGGGAACAGCGCGACCAGTGCGGCCAGTCCCAGCGTGGCGTGCAGGGCCACCGACGAACCCCGGGCCCGCTCCCCGCGCTTGCGTATGCGTACGGCTGTGGTGCCGCTCATCGGGCGGTCTCCTGACGGGTCAGCATCCTGCGGTAGAAGACGGAGAAGACCAGCAGGAGGGAGAGGATGACGATGCCGTACGAGGCCGAACCGGCGTAGTCCCGTACGCCCTGGAAGGCGAGGCGGTAGGCGTAGGTCACCAGGATCTCGCTCTCGGTCCCCCCGGCCTGGCCGATCACCAGATAGATGATCGGGAACATATTGAACGTCCAGATGGTGCCCAGCAGGATGACGGTGCTGCTGACCGGGCGGAGGCCGGGAAGGGTGACATGGCGGAACCGCTGCCACGGCGAGGCCCCGTCCATCTCGGCCGCCTCGTGCAGTTCCCGGGGGATCGACTGCAGTCCGCCGAGGATCGCGACCATCATGAACGGCACCCCGAGCCAGGTGTTGACCATGATGACCGAGATCTTCTGGATGAAGGGGTCGCCGAGCCAGTCGACCGGAGCGACACCGACCTCGGCGAGCAGCGCGTTGAAGACGCCGTTGCGGCCGTTGTACATCAGCTTCCAGGCGAAGGCGGCGACGAATGCCGGGACCGCCCAGGGCAGGATCAGCAGCACCCGGTACAGGGAGCGGCCCCTGACCGGGCGGTTGAGCAGCATCGCCAGACCGAGACCGATGGTGTAGTGCAGGAACACACAGCTGGCGGTCCAGATCACGGTCCAGGTCAACCGGGGATAGAACGACCCCTCCTTGCCGGAGAGGATGTCCCAGTAGTTGTCGAGGCCGACGAAGGTGTACGTCGACGGGACCTCGAAATTCCCGATGGTGCGGCCGATGTTGGCCTCGTTGGCATCGGTGAAGGAGAGATAGAGGCCGCGGCCGAGCGGATAGCCGACGAGCACGGCCAGGACCACGACGACGGGCAGCACCATCGCCCAGGCGTACCAGTGGTGGTTGAACGATCGCCTGGCCCGGGCGAGCAGTCCGGGGCGCGGACGCTTTTCCGGGCCCCCGGCGCTCCCGGCGCCGGGAGCGCTCCGGGGCTGGGTGACGGCTGTGGTCATGGCTCCAGGCTTTCTACGGGTTCTGCGTGCGGAACGGACGGGAACCGGCTCGGCCGGCCGGGCGCGTGGGTTCCGTCCCACGCGAGCGGGGCGGACCCCCGGCCGGCCGAGCCGGAGACAGGTCCTGTCTGACAAATCCCGCCTGGCCCACGACGCCTGGCACGCCCGTCTGCTGCGTTGTCGGAGTGTCCGAGTAGCCCACTACGAGGACACTCCTCCGCCTTGCAGCCGCACGCGCCATGCGCCGTGGGCCCCGCCTTGCGGCGGACGGCGCTATTTGTCAGACAGGCCCTGTGCTCAGCCGCCGATCGTGTAGTCCTTGATCAGCTTGGTCTTCCACTCCTCCGCCAGTGCGTCGAGCCCGGCCTTCGGGGCGACCTGGCCGCGCAGGATCTTCACATAGTGCTGGTCGAAGGCGACGAAGAGATCACCGACGCCGGGAATGGACGGGCGCGCCCTGGAGGTGGCCAGTGCGTCCTTGAAGGCCTTCCTGACCGGGTCGGCGGTGACCGCCGCGGTGTACGCCGATGTGCGGGTGGGCAGCGTGCCCAGCTCGGTGGCGGTGTACTCCTGGCTCTTCGCCGACGTCATGAACTTCACGAAGAGATAGGCGGCGTCGAGGTTCTTCGTGCCCCGGTAGACCGAGTAGTTGTGGCCCCCGATGGGAGCCGCGCCCTTGCCGGAGGAGCCGGCCGGGATGGGGGCGATACCCAGGTTCTTCTTGTCCTTGAAGGCCTTGCCGGTGAAGTCGTCGGCGGTCGACCAGGGGCCGTTGACCACCATGGCGACCTTGCCGTCCTTGAAGGCCGTCTGCATGTCGACGTAGCCGTCGGTGGTGGCGGGCTTCAGCGAGACACCGGACTTCACCAGCTTCAGCGCGGTCTCGACACCCTTGACGGCCTCGGGTGAGTTCACGGTGATCTTCTTGCCCTTGACGTCGAGCATGTCACCGCCCTCGCCGTAGATGAACGGCAGGGAGAAGTAGCCCTCGGGGTTGAGCTGGGTGCCCGCGACCCCGGTCCTCTTCTTGATCGTCTTCGCGGTCTCGATGAACTCGTCCCAGGTGGCAGGGGGCTTCACGATCCCGGCCTTCTTGAAGACCTCCTTGTTGTACAGGAGGCCGAGGGTGTCGGTGACCTGCGGGACGCCTACCGTCCGGCCCTTGTACTTCGCGGTGGACAGCGGGCCGGGGAGGAAGTCCTCCTCGTTCTCCAGGGCGGCGGTGCCGTCGAGGGGCTGGAGGTAGCCGAGGTTGGCGAAGCCCGCGGTCCAGCCGACGTCCGTACGCATCACATCGGGTGCGCCCTTCCCGGACTGGGCGGCGGTCTTGAACTTCTGCTCGGCGGCGTCGAAGGACACCGGCACCTGCTTGACGTCGATCTTCGGGTACTTCTTCTCGAAGTCCGCGACCAGCTTCTTGTACGCCGGGCCCTCGGCCTCGTTGGCGGTGTCCCACCAGGTGACGGTGCCGGAGACGCTGCCCGGGTCCTTGGCGGCCTTCGACCCGTCGCCCCCGCTGCCGCCGGTGTCGCCACCGCAGGCCGTCGCCGTCAGAGCCAGCACCCCGGCCACCGCGGCGATCGATATGCCTCGACGCATATGGATCTCCTCATTGAATGTGACCCGGCTTGTCCCTTGGCGGTCCGGGCTGGCAGGAACGTAACAGGCTGCAATCTCTTGCGAAAGGCCTTGCAGAGAGAAAACGCTGTGATGTCTCCGCTGTGACCTCCCTGTGTCCTGGGGCTTGACCCCGGTGGTTGAGCCTCGTACGGTCTCGACCGCAGCAATGCGCTGTCGGCTTGCTGCAAGAATCTTCATCAATGGCCTTACGGGCATGGCGCGTTGCCGCACGAGGCTGCGCCATTCGTCCCGCACCTCCCCCCAAACAGGAGGCCCCCCACATGGCCGGCACCCTCAGCAGGTCCCTCGCCGCCGGTTTAATTGTCGTGAGCATGGCGGCGGCCCTTGCCGTGCCCGGCACGGCTCAGCGGGCACAGGCGGCCCCGCCCGGCGACAAGGACGTCACCGCCGTCCTCTTCGAGTGGCGCTTCGACTCGGTGGCCCGGGAGTGCCGGGACACCCTCGGCCCGGCCGGCTACGGCTACGTCCAGGTCTCACCGCCGCAGGAGCACATCCAGGGCAGTCAGTGGTGGACCTCGTACCAGCCCGTCGGCTACCGCATCGCCGGCCGGCTCGGCGACCGCGCCGCCTTCAAGAACATGGTCGACGCCTGTCACGCCGAGGGCGTCAAGGTCGTCGCCGACTCCGTGATCAACCACATGGCCGCCGCGTCCGGCACCGGCACTGGCGGCTCGTCATACACCAAGTACGACTACCCGGGCCACTACCAGTCGCAGGACATGGACGACTGCCGGTCGGCCATCGGCAACTACCAGGACCGGGCCGATGTGCAGAACTGCGAGCTGGTCGGTCTCGCCGACCTGGACACCGGCGAGGAGTACGTCCGCTCCAGGATCGCCGGATATCTCAACGATCTGCTGTCGCTGGGCGTGGACGGGCTGCGGATCGATGCCGCGAAGCACATGCCGACCGGTGACCTCGCCGCGATCAAGCGCAAGTTGAGCGACCCCGACGCCTACTGGAAGCAGGAGGCGATCCACGGGGCGGGCGAGGCCGTATCACCGAGCGAGTACCTGGGCAACGGCGACGTCCAGGAGTTCCGGTACGCCCGTGACCTCAAGCGGGTCTTCACCAGCGAGCAACTGTCGTATCTGAAGAACTACGGCGAGGGCTGGGGCTATATGGAGAGCGGCAAGTCCGCCGTCTTCGTCGACAACCACGACACCGAGCGCGGCGGCGACACCCTCACCTACAAGGACGGCGCCGACTACACCCTGGCCCACGTCTTCATGCTGGCCTGGCCCTACGGCGCCCCGGACGTCCACTCCGGCTACGAGTTCAGCGACCGCGACGCGGGCCCGCCCGACGGCGGCGCGGTGAAGGCCTGCTACACCGACGGCTGGAAGTGCCAGCACAAGTGGCGGGAGATCGCGGACATGGTCGGCTTCCGCAACGCCGTGCGCGGCACCGCCGTCACCCAGTGGTGGGACAACGGCCATGACGCCATCGCGTTCGGCCGCGGAGCCAAGGGCTTCGTCGCCATCAACCACGAGAACACCTCTCTGAGCCGTACGTGGCAGACGTCGCTGCCGGCCGGCGACTACTGCGATGTGCAGAGCGGCAAGGGCGTCACGGTCGACGGCTCCGGCCGGTTCACCGCCACCCTCGGCGCGAACACGGCCGTAGCACTGCACATCGGCGCCCGCGGCTGCGCCGGCTGAAGCCGGCCCCCTTCGTCCCCTTCGTCAAGGAGACCCCGTCCGTGACCCTCCCCGCTCTGCACAGAACGGCCGTGGCCGTCGCCGTCACCCTGTGCGCGGCCCTCTCGCCGGCCCTGCCTGCATCCGCCACGCCGTCCGGAAGCCCGTACGCCCCGCCGACGGCGGACAGCGTGCCCGGCCCGGACCTCACCACGTCCGAAGCGCAGTGGATCGACCGCTCCACCGTGGCCTGGAAGGTCCGGGCCACCGGCGCCACCAGCCAGCAACTCGTCTACGCACCCAGGGGCGGCATCACCATCGAGGACGGGAAGCTGTCGCACCGGGGTCACCGGCTGCGGCTGAGGCCCACCGAGCTGACCGACGCCCAGAAGGACGCGTACCCCCATCTCAAGGACTATCCGGCCTTCACCGTCGACCCGCGCGACCGGCACCGTGTCCGTACGGCCCTCAAGGGCCGGCTCCTCGCCGTCCAACGGGCGGCCGGGGGCACCCCCTCCCGGGCCGAGGGCTCCGGGGCGCTGCTCGCGGCGACCGGGGTGCAGATCCCCGGAGTCCTGGACGATCTGTACGGGGCCAGGGCCTCGCGTGCGCGGCTCGGACCGGTCTTCGCCGACGGACGTCCCACCCTCTCCGTCTGGGCGCCGACCGCGCGGAAGGTGTCGCTCGACCTCGCCGGCCGTACGGTCCGGATGTCCCGGGACGAGGCCAGCGGAGTCTGGTCCGTGCGGGGAGAGAAGAGCTGGGCCGGTAAGCCCTACCGCTACGCGGTGACGGTGTGGGCACCCTCGGTCCACAAGGTCGTCACCAACAGGGTCACCGACCCCTACTCGACGGCCCTGACCGCCGGCTCACGGCGCAGCCTGGTCGTCGACCTGGCCGATCCGGCCCTCGCGCCCCGGGGCTGGTCATCGCTGAGGAAGCCCCGGCCGGTGCCGCTGCGCACGGCCCGGATCCAGGAGCTGCACATCCGCGACTTCTCCATCGCGGACCGCACCTCCCACCACCCCGGCACCTATCAGGCCTTCACCGACCAGCGCTCGGACGGCGTCCGGCACCTGAGGAGACTCGCGGCGGCCGGCACCTCGTACGTCCATCTCCTCCCGGCCTTCGACATCGGCACCATTCCGGAACGGTCCTCCGACCGGACCGAGCCCCGCTGCGACCTGGGCTCCTATCCCGCCGACTCCGCGGAGCAGCAGAAGTGCGTGGCCGCGACCGCGGCGACGGACGCGTACAACTGGGGCTACGACCCGCTGCACCACACCGTCCCCGAGGGCTCCTACGCGAGCGACCCCGACGGCCTGCGGCGCACGGTGGAATTCCGCCGTATGGTCCAGGGCCTCAACGCCACAGGCCTGCGCACGGTCATGGACGTCGTCTACAACCACACCGTCGCGAGCGGCCAGAGCGAGAAGTCCGTCCTGGACAGGATCGTCCCCGGCTACTACCAGCGGCTGCTGGCCGACGGCTCGGTGGCCACCTCCACGTGCTGTGCCAACACCGCTCCCGAGCACACCATGATGGGCAAGCTCGTCGTCGACTCGATCGTCACCTGGGCGAAGGAGTACAAGGTCGACGGCTTCCGCTTCGACCTCATGGGCCACCATCCGAAGGCGAACATCCTCGCCGTCCGCAGGGCGCTGGACGCGCTCACGCCGGAGAGGGACGGCGTCGACGGGAAGAGGATCGTCCTCTACGGCGAGGGGTGGAACTTCGGCGAGGTCGCGGACGACGCCCGCTTCAGCCAGGCCACCCAGGCGAACATGGCGGGCACCGGTATCGCCACCTTCAGCGACCGCGCGCGCGACGCGGCCCGGGGCGGCGGCCCGTTCGACGAGGACCCGCGCGTACAGGGCTTCGCCTCGGGCCTGTTCACCGACCCCAACAGCTCACCCGCGAACGGCTCCCCGGCCGAGCAGAAGACGCGGCTGCTGCACGAGCAGGACCTGATCAAGGTCGGACTGACCGGCAGTCTGCAGGACTTCACCTTCACGGACTCCTCGGGCCAGCAGGTCAAGGGCTCGGAGGTCGACTACAACGGCGCTCCGGCCGGCTATGCGGAGGCCCCCGGCGATGCCCTCGCCTATGCCGACGCCCATGACAACGAGACGCTCTACGACGCGCTGGCCTTCAAGCTGCCGCGGCGTACGACACCCGGTGACCGGGCCAGGATGCAGGTCCTGGCGATGGCCACCGCCGCCCTCTCCCAGGGTCCGGCGCTCTCCCAGGCCGGCACGGACCTGCTGCGCTCCAAGTCGCTGGACCGCAACTCCTACGACAGTGGCGACTGGTTCAACGCCATCCACTGGCAGTGCGGCGCGGAGGGCAACGGCTTCGGCCGCGGGCTGCCCCCGGCGGCGGACAACGAGCCCACGTGGCCGTACGCCCGGCCGCTCCTGGCCGACCCGGCCCTGCGCGCGGGCTGCGAGGAGACCCGGTCCGCGTCGGCCGCCTACCGCGACCTGCTGACCATCGGCACCACCGAGAAGTCCTTCGGTCTCTCCTCGGCGGAGGCCGTGCGGTCGGAGCTCTCCTTCCCGCTCTCGGGGAAGGACGAGACCCCCGGTGTGATCACGATGCGTCTCGGCGGGCTGGTCGTGGTCTTCAACGCCACTCCCGAACGGCAGGGCCAGCGGATCGCCTCCCTCGCGGGCACCCCGTACGCGCTGCACCGCGTCCAGGCCGAGGGCGCGGACGCGGTGGTGAGGACCTCCTCCTACGACCGCGGCACGGGCACCTTCACGGTCCCGGCCCGCACGGTCGCGGTGTTCAGCCGCGGATGAGACCACCGTGGCCCGCTGTCCACCGGGACAGCGGGCCACACGTCATTCGATCCTGTGGACGGGCTTGTTCGCCGTGCCGGAGGCCTCCGTCGTCCCGGCGCCGTCCGTCGTCCAGGCGCCGTCTGCCGTCCCGGGCCGCTGTGGTGCCAGGGCGATCAGTCGGGTCACCAGGTCGCCCAACGTCCCGTCCACCCGCTCGCGCGCGGCGATGCGCCGTACGAGTGCCGCGGCCTCCTCGTCGTACGCCGCGCTCACCGCCAGCAGCGCCATGAAGTCGTGCACGAGCTGCAACTCCAGCTCGGCACGGGGAATGCGCCGGCCGTCCAGCCAGGTGAGGGCCGTGGTCTCGGTCAGCCCGATCCAGGAACGGACCGCGAGCACGATCCGCGGCCCCGGGTCGCTGACCTCCAGATGAGCCAGCATGTGGTCGTACGCCGCCTGGCGCACCTTGTCGATGAGGGCGTTGGCCTGTTCCGAGCCGACGGACGAGCCGCCGCGCAGCAGAGCTTCGAAGCCCGGCGCGTGCTGGTCGACGAAGTCGAAGAAGCGTCGCATGACCCGCAGCAACCGCGGCCCGAGCGCCCCTTCGTGCGGTTCGACGAAGCCTCGCGTCAGCTCGTCGGCCGCGCGCCGCACCACCTCGTCGTACAGGCTGTTCTTGCCCGGGAAGTAGTGATAGACGAGGGGGCGCGAGATGCCCGCGGCCGTGGCGATCTGGTCGATGGACACCTGCCCCGGCGGGCGTTGGCTGAACAGTTCCTGTGCCACGGCGATCAGCTGCTCACGCCGTTCCTCCACGCCCATCCTGCGGCGCACCCCACTTGTCATACGAACACCATATCCGGGGGCCCGGATGGTGTTCTCCAGGGCATCGCCGCAGGCAGAGGCCATGACTACGGTCTCGCGCGGACGCCAACCCGGCCCGGGCGGGGCCGGGTGAGGGGGCGGAACGGGCGGGCGGGGTGAGCGGAGGGGAACGAGCGGGCCGGGTGAGGGGAGGAGGGAGCGGAACGGGCGGGCCGGGTGAGCGACGGGGAACGACGGCCAGACCCCGTCAGTGTCAGTGTCAGTGCAGTGCCGCGAGTCGGCTGCCGTCCGCCAGCCGGGCGTCCAGTTCGGCCCGCGCGCCCGGCCCCGCGGGCAGGGCCAGCACACTGCCTCGGACCGCGCCCCGGACTCCGCCCGACGCGGAGATCGACGCCACGTCCCGGCTGCCCGCGGCCAGGACATACCACTGCCCGGTGCCCGTCTTCCACACCACGCCCGCCAGGACCCGCGGCGCACGGGGACCGCAGGCCCTGGAGCCGGAGGCCTGGGCGGCCACCGCGCCCGGGGCGCCCGGCTGCGCGGTCGGTGGCTGGAACTCGGCGAGCACCCTGCTCCCGGCGCCCCGCCAGGTCTCCGCGCGGGTGCACACCCAGGCAGCGGTGCCCCCGCCCCCGGGGAGCGGCTGGACGGCGAACTGCCAGGCGTTCACCGTCCGTACGCCCAGTGAGCGCACCGCCGGAAGATGGCAGGCCGTACCCGCCCAGCTCGCCCGCGCCGCGCCGCCCGACACATCGCGGGCCGGCCGGGCCGGATGCCCGTACGTCAGCCGGGCCGGGGCCAGCTCGCCGAGATCGGTCAGCAGCCGCGAGGCAGGGCCGCGACCGGCTCCCGGCGGCGTACGCAGCTCCAGCGCCGGCCAGCTCCGGCAGGCCGTCGCCGAGACCGGGCTGGGCAGGGGGGCGGTCACCCCGTCCGCGGCGTGGCGCAGCGGACGCCCGGCATCTGCCGGGCGCAGCAGGTCGAGCAGGTGCGCGCCGGACACCCAGGGGGCGGTCAGATAGCGGACGTTGCCGTCGGTGCGGTCCACGACGACAGCGGAGGCGGACGCGTCGTCCGCTCCGTCCGTCCGTGCGAAGTCCAGGGCCGCGCCGCCGCCCTCGGCGTCCTTCGCCTCCGCGTACCGCACGATCCGCAGACCGTCGTACAGCAGCACGACCGCGGCCCGGTCGACCTCGCCCGCGTACAGCAGCTGCGCCGGCCCCGGGGGCGGACCCGACGCGGTGCCGGGGGTCGCCGACACCAGGACTCTCCGGCCGGGGCGTGCCCAGACCGCGAGCGCGCGGCGCAGCAGGGCCCGGTCGTCGGTGCGGTTGCCGCGCGCGGGCCAGGCGGCGAAGCCCGTACGGTCCGAGGTCCGCCAGGCCGCGGGCGCCGTACGGGTCAACGCGGCGGGATCCAGGGCGCGTTCGGACGAGCGGTTCCGGGCGTACGGCGGTGCGGCGGCGCCGTCCTTCCCCCACCCCTCGCCGGGCACGCCGAGCAGCGTGCCGCACACGACCACCGCGGCGGCGGCCGCGAGGGCGGCCCGCTGATGCTGGCGGCGGCGCAGCAGGTCGGTGGGCCGGGCCTGAAGAGAACAGGCATCGAACTCCGGGGAGGACAACAGGAGTTGGTCCCGGCTGCCGTTCGGCACGGTGATGCCGTCGGCCTCCATGAGGGCGGCCCGTGCGTCCCGGACCCCGGCCGTCTCCAGCAGCTTCCGCACCTCGCGGTCGGGAAGCCGCTCCAGCCCGCGGACCACATACGCGGCCCGGGCGGGCGGAGTGAGCGCCGACAGGGCGATGTCCAGGGCGAGTTCATCGGCCCCACCGGACCGCGGGAACAGTCGCAGACCCCACACCTGCGGGAACAGCGCGGGCAGCTGCGCCCGGCGGGGCAGGCCCCAGCGGCGGCGCGTCCGCCCGGCCCCGAGCGCGGCCCGCAGCACCCGCAGCCGTACGAACGCATACCCGGCCTCGGCGGCACCGGTGCCCCCGTCCGCCCGCTGGGCCGGAAGGCTGTGCTCCGCTCCGCCGGTGCGATTGCGGGGCAGGGCCCGCTGTACGACGGCGTGCGCGGTGAGCACCCTGCGGTTGCGCCCCAGCCCGGACGGCAGGATCAGATAGGCGATCCGTACCAGCCGGGGGTAGTGCTCGACGAGCGCGGCCTCGGCCTGCTCGACGCCGACGGGCTCGGCCGGAGAGGGCGGGGGAGGGTGAGCGGCTGTCGCGTCCCGGGGAGTCACGTTCAACAGAACGAGCGAATCGTCGGATGGTCACCTGGCGGACGACATCCCCACCCATACGTTCGCTGCAACCGGCCGCGTGCCTGCGCACGGTCTGCGCCCCGCCGCACGACTACGCCACCTGCGCCCCGCCGCGTCGCAGACGCGCTCAGGCGAAGGCTGTTTCCGCCGGTCAGCGCACGCGCCACCCGCTGAACTCCGCCGTTCCCCGCGCCCCGCCTCCGCCGTTCGACGCCGACATGAACAGGCCCGCGTCCTGGCTCGCCGCCGCGCCCGGCACCGTGACCGTGGCGACCGTGCGCCACGTCGCCCCGCCGTCCGTCGAGCACTCCCCGGTGTACGAGCCGGAGGCGGCCTGTGACAGTCGCAGCAGCACCGGAGCGCGTACGCCCGTGACCCGCTGGTATGCGTCCAGCGTGCCGTTGCCGTCGGTGTCGTAGGACAGGACCACGCCGTTCGCGGGAGTGACCGACAGATTCAGGAAGCCCGGGGAGCCCGCCGTCGCAAGGCGGTTGCGGACGATGATCCCGGCCCGCGCCCAGGGCGCGGTGACCGTCTGGCCGTCCACCCCCACCGTTACCGTCCCGCCTACCGGCAGCGCCCCCTCGCGGTAGACCGCGCCGAACTCCGCCGTCCCCTTCCACAGGTCCGCACCCGCGCCATCGATACCGATCCGGTCACCCAGCTGCCCGAAGACGGCGTCGTTGCTGGTGACGGTCCGCCATTCCGCGTCGAGCGGGCCCGCCACGAAGAGGGTGCCCGGGTGCACCGCGCGCACCCGCTCCTCGCCCCGCGGTCCGTACTCGGTGCTCAGCTCGTACGGGAGCGGCTTCAACGGCCGGTCGAGCGGCCCGTCCGGCGCGGTCACCCGCCAGCGGGCCGTGCCGCTGCCGCCGGGCGCCACCCGGGGCAGGGACACCGGGCCCTGCGGCTGCGCGTCCACACCGGTGAGCGCGAAGTCGACACGTCCGGTCGCGGACAGGCCGTTGACGTTGCGGAAGGCCGCGGAGACCCGCGCCGCGCCGCCCGGCGGCAGCGTGGCCGGTTCGGCGGTCACCGTCACACTGCCCTGGTAGGGCGCGGCGGCCAGGACCTCGTGCACCCGCCGCGCGGTGCGGTACGCGTCGGTCACCGGCCGCAGCGGATAGCTGGTGCGCTCCCGCGTCCAGGGCTCCTCGACGGCGTACCAGTCGAAGGCCCTGGGGGCGCGGTCCTGGGCGAGCGCGTCCTCGAGCTCGTCCAGATAGCTCTGCCACTGCGGGAGGTGGAAGTCCCCGATCAGCCCGTGCCAGTCGCGGTTGGCGTAGTTGGCGAGGTGTCCGCCGTCGGCGGTGCCCCGGTCCGCCCAGGTGGTGACGAGCACCCGCGCCGTACGCTCCAGCCGTGCCGCCTCCGCGTCGCCGGCCGCCATCCGCCGGGCGTCGTCCAGCCAGGGGCCGAGGAGGAAGAGCCGGTGGGCGCCGGTGATGTCCTCGCTCAGCCGCATCAGCCGCAGCCACAGCCGGGCGAGCGCGCGGAAGGTCTCCAGGTCCTTGCGCTCGTACGCGGTCCTCAGCTGGGGGAGCAGGTGCCAGGAGCGGTTCGCCAGCGCCTGGCGGGCGGTGTCCGTCAGGTCGTAGCGGTAGGTGTCGGAGCCGCGCAGGTCCTCCCGTACGCCCAGGAGCGCGGCGAACGCGGTGTCGAACCCGGCCGGGTCGAAGGCGGGCGTATGGGTGGCGTAGTGCGTGCCGGAACGGGCGGTGAGGCTGGGCCGGGCGGCGAAGATGCTGTCGTGCGGCCGGCCGTCGCGGCTGCTGATCTCGTACGCGGTCTCGCGGAGCGCGGCGAACGCCTCGCGTGCGTGCCCGTCGCGCCCCCCGTACCGCAGATCGGCGTACCCGTCGAACCACGCCGCACGGTCCACCGGGTCACGCCGCCAGGCGAGTTCGCTGAAGAGTTCGAAGGCCGCCGGGTCGCGCTCGGCCGCCTCGGGCATGTACGCCGTGCCGACCAGCTTGCTGCCCGGCTTGTCGCGCCAGGCGGTGAAACGGTCCGCCCACATATGCGTCTTGGCGCCGACCGTCGTGCGGCCGCCGAAGTTGGGAATGGTGCCGAAGGCGTACGGTGTGCCGCCCCAGTCCTTCTCCCGGTCGGTCACCGTCTCCAGGTCGGAGAGGCCGTCCACGACGAGCATGCGGTCCTTGTCCAGGGCGTCCAGCAGATCGCGGCGCGGATTGTCCTGCCAGCCGAGGATCACCCAGGTGGCCCCCGGGCGGGACGTCCGCAGGGCCGTCTCGACGGCCCTCGCCGCCTCGGGCACGGGGACGTCGCCGGGGCTGCCGCCCTCGTGCAGCAGATCCATCTTGAAGTGGCCGACGGGCCCGAACAGCTCCCGCTGGTGGCGGTAGAAGGCGGCGGCCACCTCGCGGAACGCGCTGGTGCGGGGGTCGAGCCAGTCCGGGCGCCGCAGCCCCGCCCAGGTGCCCTGCGGGACCGTACGGGCCCCCGGGTTGCGCTGCTCGAAGCCGTCCGGGACGGTGCCGAAGTAGCCGGGGAGCACGGGCGACATACCGAGCTCGCGCAGCCGGTCGGTGATCCGCCGGCCCAGGTCGGCGCGGCGGGCGAGCAGCTCCGGGCTCACCGGGCCGCCGTACGCGCTCATGTTCTGCAGCAGCCACCACGGCTGGTGGGAGGGGGCGGGGAGCCACGCGCGGGCCTCCGCGTCCGTATAGCCGAAGTCCTGCAACAGGCGGTGGTAGACGGCCTCCTGCCCGGGGGTGACGAGGATCTGGTTGAGGCCGTGCAGCGCCATGACGTCGATCAGCCGTTCCCATCGCGGCCAGTCGGCGTACGGCCCGGTGTAGCCGTCGTGTGTGTCGTTGAGCGCGAAGCGGTTCGGTACGGTCGCGGAACGCTCCAGGGGGCGGGCGGGGGCGGGCAGCCGTCGCGGCAGCCCGGTCCGGCTTCCGGACCAGGAAATATGCGCGCCGCAGACGTACTTCAGGTACCAGTGGACGCCGGTCAGCAGCACCGCCGGGCTGGTGCCCGCCACCTCGATACGGCCGGTGGAGCCGGTGACACGGAAGCGCTCGCGGCCACCGGAGAGGGCTTCGAGGCGGAACTGTCCGGCGTGGCCGGGCAGGAGACGCCGCAGCGCCGCGTCTGCCGCAGAGGTGTCCTCGAACCCGTGTTCATCGGCGGCGGAGGGCGGGGGGCCGCCCAGGGAAGCGGCGACGCCGAGAGCTCCGGCGCTCCCCAGCAGCGTCCGTCTGGCCACGGTACGGCTGTGCAGATCGGTCACGTGCGCTCTCCTCTGCTGCGCTCGCTCGTCTCCGGGCGCTCTGATCGGGTCCCGGCGTGCTCCGTCGCACGCGGTGCGTCCTTCGGCGCGCACGCTCGCTCGGGCGGTGCGGTGCGGTGATGAGGTGCGGGGATGCGGTGCCGTGGTGCGGTGCGGGGATGCGGGGATGCGGCGGCACTAGCTGTGAGGTGCACGGTAATGACCGGGCCAAAGGGGAGCAACGGGGCGCGAGTGAGACACGCGTGGGCGAATTCCGTAACGAGAAGTGCCGACGTGTGTCGGCTGCCGTCCGGACCTTGCCCGCGGTCCCGATCCGGGGCACAGTCCAGAGCCCACCCAGAAGGAGCATCATGCGTACAGCGAGCCGAGCCGTTCTCACTTCCGCAGCGCTGGCGGGCGCCCTGCTGCTTGCCTCGGGATGCTCGGGCGGCGAGGAGAGCCGGGAGAAGAAGGTGCCGAAGGCCGCGACGGGCACCGTGGAACAGCTGGCCGCGAAGGCGAAGTGCAAGCCCGACATGCAGATCGACGCCGAGGAGCTGCGGCAGGGCATCTGCAAGACCGGGAAGAGCAAGTTCATCCTGGCGACGTTCAAGACGAACCAGGGACAGCAGAACTGGCTGAGCGAGGCACAGAACTACGGCGGTTCGTACCTCGTCGGTCCGAAGTGGGTGGCCGTGGGGGACACGACGTCGCTCGGCACGCTGCGTGGCCGGCTCGGCGGACAGGTGGAGAAGTCCAACGCCCACGGGGGCGCCCACGGAGGCGGCGGCTCGCACGGAGGCGGGGACACGCACGAGAACGGTGAGCCGCACAAGAGCGGGGACTCGCACTAGAGCAGGGACCAGCACTGAAGCGATGAGCGGACGAGAGCACCGTGGCCGGTGACACCGGAACATTCCGGTGGCACCGGCCACGGTGATTCAGGAGAACGACGGTCACGGAGCTGACCGGCCGGCGTCTCCCGAGGGCCGGGCTGCTAGTTCTGGCAGTTGCGGCCTTCGTTGATGCAGGCCACGGCTTCCTTCATCAGGTTCTCCGAGAAGATGTTGATGAAGTCGCCATGGTCGGTGACCGGCTTGTGCAACTGCTCCGGGAAGGAGTCGACCGCGAAGTTCGTCTCGGCCGGGACGTCGTAGACAAGGCGCTGCACCAGCTGCGGAATGGCCTGGAAGCCGTTGTCGCAGGAGCCGTCCTCATTGGCGAAGTCGACATGCGTACGGTGGTTGGCGCTGTCGATGTTCTGACCGTCCCAGCAGCTCTGGAACTTGAAGGTGCGGACCACCTGCTCGCCCTCCGGGCAGAGCGGGTACTTGTCCTTCAGCTGCACCTTGTCCTCGAAGCCGGTGCAGCTCCACGAGGCGTTGGCGTTGGCGTCACCGTTGGTGAAGGCTTTGGCGTCACCGGTGATGATCCGCAGGAAGCGCGGCATTTCCACGACATCGCCCTGGGGGTTGCCCACGAACTCGTTCGTCACCTGTGCCGGGGTCTGGATCTCCCCGATGTTGTCGTCCTGGCCGCCGCCGGGCGCGTTCGCGTCCTGCTCGTCCTGGCCGTTCTGGATACGCAGCACGGGCCAGAAGTAGGTGGACTGGTCCTCCTGGTTCTGGCACGTGGTCTCGCCGTTGGCCAGGTCGTCATCGCTCGCGAAGGCGTCATTGGCCTGGTTGCCCACGTAGTCGTGCATGTGCTGGGCGCCGTTGCTCACACCGGGAGCGACGATGACGTTGTCGGAGTTGAACTTGCCGTTCTCATTCACCCCGCAGTCGGAGGAGAAGGTGCCGGTGGACCCGCCGCCCTGGTCCTGGGCGTCGTTGACGTTCGGCTGGACGTCCTCGATGTTGACGAAGTCGTCGGGCGAGGGCCCGCCGACCTGCTGGTCGCCGGCCTGGTCCTGCCCGGCCTGGTCCTGGCCCGCTTGGTCCTGCCCGGCCTGGTCCTGCCCGGCTTGGTCCTGGCCCGCTTGGTCCTGCCCGGCCTGGTCCTGGCCGTCGATGTTGTTCTGGTCCTGACCGTCCTCTCCCAGGGTTGCGGCGTCGTTCTCCTTGAGCTGACAGTCGGCCAGCTCCTCCAGACCCTGAGGCTTGTCACCGGTGCGGTCCAGGACCGTGCCGATGCTCTTGATCGTGGCTTCCCGCTTGGCGACCAGCGGATCCATGACCTTGGTCTTGACAAAGTCAGGATCGCTCTCGGCGGCCTCGCGGTTACTGACCATGAGCTGGTACGCGGCGCCGACCTGTTTGTCCAGCGCCGCGAGCTTGCGGTCGACTTCCAGCCGCGACTCCTTGGGCACGTTGTCGATCTGGTTCACCACCTCCGGGCAGGCGATGGTGGAGGCATTGCGCGCCGCGACCGGTTGGTCCTGGGAAGAGTCGCCGCTCTGGCCTGCATTGGCGGTGACGTTGAAGGCAATGAGCCCGCCGCCGCCCAGCAACAGGGCCGCCGCCGCAGCGATCGCCCTTTTGGCCAGCGGGTTGCGTTTGTGTGTTGTGTGATTCATGGAACCCCTCTACGTCGTTCCGGAAGATGGGGGGACTCCCGGTCGAGAAGCTCCGTTTCATACGACGAACGCTCCGGCCGTGTTCATGGCCGCCCGAGGTTTTGTGGGATGCGCCAACGGCAAGTGTCCCCAGAGCCCTCCATTTACGGCACGGCGGTTACCCCCGGTCGAGACGGGCGAGAACCACCCATACCCCGGTGGAAGGTCGTGGGCGGCGCCATGACCACAGCAGTGAGATGCCCTGCGGGGTCATCGCCGTCCCTCCAGTCCCTTCCGAGGCCCCGCGCGTACCGCGTCGATGGGCCGGTCCGCCTCGAAGGCAGGGGACATTTCGTACTGCCGCCATGCCGCGGGCCGCGGAGTGGCAGCATGTGCGCCCATGACAGACGCCCGGTCGCTCTCGCGGCACGCACGGGCCGCGGTGTTCGCGGCGGTGTGCGTGGTGCTGGCCGCGGCCGGTCACGCATGGACGTCGGGCCGTCACATACCGTTGCCGACGCTGATCGCCGCCTTCGCGACGACCGGCGCCGCCGCCTGGCTCGCCGCCGGTCGGCAGCGGGGTCTCCTGCCCATCGGCACGGGGCTGTTGGCCGTCCAAGCGGCGCTGCACGCGATCTTCGACGACGGGCAGTGGTCCGTGCAGCCCCACAAGGCCCACGACATGGCCGGCACGGCCGCCGCAACAGGAATGGATGCCGTGCGGGGCGTGACCGGTACGGCCGGCGGGCCCGGCGCGCCGCTCGCGCACACCGGCGCCGCCGGCCACAGCCCCGAAGTCATGCTCGTCGCCCACGTGCTGGCGGCGGTGTGCTGCGCCCTGTGGCTGTGGCGCGGCGAGGCCGCCTTCTTCCGGCTGCTGCGCTGTCTGGGCGCCTTCGCCTTCACACCGCTGCGACTGCTCCTGGCCGCCGCGGAACTGCGGCCCGCCCCCCGGCCCGTACGCCCCCGCTTCCGCCCCGCTGCCGCCGGGCCCGGGCGGAGCCTTCTTCTCGCACACGTCCTCTCGCGGCGCGGCCCGCCGTACAGCGCGGTGTTCAGCCACACCACGCCCACCGGCCCGCCGGTTCCGGGATTCTGAGCGACCCCTTCCGCGAACGGGCTCATCGGTGGGTGCCACCGCCGGCGGCCTCTTTCCGCCGCACGGCCGTCCCGTCCTGCCGCCGACGCACGACGGTTCCCCGCCCTTGCCGCGTACCGGCCTGCCCGTACGCGGCCGCGAGACAGAAGGACCCCATGTCCGTTGACGACCCCGTCCAGGGGACCCCAGAGACCCAGTCCTCCCCGCGCGGCCCGGAAGACGCCGACCCGGCGACCGCACCGGACGAGCCCGCCGGCGGCAGGCGCGGCGGGTGGGCGGGCCTGCGCCCGCTCGTCCTGCGCCTGCACTTCTACGCGGGCCTCCTCATCGCGCCGTTCCTGCTCGTCGCCGCCGTCACCGGGCTGCTCTACGCCGCTTCCTACCAGATCGAGAAGGTCGTCTACGCCGACGAGCTGACCGTCCCCGTCGGCAGGGAGACCGTCCCCCTCTCCCGTCAGGTGGAGGCCGCCCTCAAGGCCCACCCCGACGGCACCCTCACCGCCGTCTGGCCCTCCGCGGAGGACGGCGCCACCACCCGGGTCCTGCTGAGCGACCCCAGCGTGGACGAGGACACGTCGCTCGCCGTCTTCGTCGACCCGTACACCGCCGAGGTGCGCGGGGCGCTGGAGAGCTACGGCGGTTCCGGCGCCCTGCCCTTCCGCGCGTGGATCTCCGAACTCCACCGCAATCTGCACCTCGGCGAACCGGGGCGGCTCTACAGCGAACTGGCCGCCAGCTGGCTGTGGGTGGTCGCGCTCGGCGGGCTGCTGCTGTGGCTGGGGCGCAAGCGCCCCAGGCGCCGCGCCCGCGGCCTGCTGCTGCCCGAGCGCGGCTCGAGCGGCCGGCGGCGCACCCTGTCCTGGCACGGCACCGTCGGGCTCTGGGCCGTGCTCGGCCTGCTGTTCCTCTCGGCGACCGGCCTGACCTGGTCGACGTACGCGGGGGGGAACATCGATGCGCTGCGGACGCAGGTGCATGGGGCGACCCCGGAGATCACCGCCACGGTCGGCGGCCATGCGGGAGCCGACGGCCACGGTGAGCACACGGGCCACGGAGGTGGCGCGGACCAACACCCGGGCGGCGGCCGGGACATCGGTGTCGACCGTGTGCTGGAGACCGCGCGCGAGCGGAAGCTGACGGGGCCGATCGAGATCGCCGTACCCGGCGAAGAGGGCACCGCGTACGTGGTGAAGCAGACCGACAAGCAGTGGCCGGTGCATCTGGACTCGGTGGCCGTGCATCCGGCCACCGGCGAGGTCACCGACGAACTGCGCTTCGCGGACTACCCGGTGCTCGCCAAGCTCACCCGCTGGGGCATCGACGCCCACCAGGGGCTGTTCCTCGGCCTGGTCAACCAGATCGCGTTGATCGCCCTCGCCCTCGGGCTGTCCCTGCTGACCGTCTGGGGCTATGTGATGTGGTGGCAGCGCCGCCCCGCACAGGAGCGCGGTCTCCGAGCCGGCCGGCCCATCCCGCGCGGCGCCTGGCGCCGCGTCCGGCTGACGGTACTGCTGCCGCTGGCCGCCGCGACCGCCGTGATCGGCTGGTTCGTCCCGCTCTTCGGGGCCGGCCTCGCCCTGTTCCTCGCCGTGGATGTGGTGCGGGGAGCCGTCGGCCGCCGTCGCGCCGCGTCCTCCTGACGGCATCGCGCCCGTGGTCCCCGGTATGCGTACGGGGACCACGGGCGTCTGGTCTCTAAGGGACGGGCGGTGTGTACTTGTAGCCGACGCGTCGCACCGTCACGATCGAGTCCCGGTGCGCCGCGCCCAGCTTGCGGCGCAGCCGGGCGATATGGACGTCGACCGTGCGGCCGTCGCCCACGTGCCCGTAGCCCCAGACCGTGGTGACCAGCTGGTCACGGGTGTGGACCCGGTGCGGATGGGCCACGAGATGCGCCAGCAGCTCGAACTCGAGGTACGTCAGGTCCAGCGGCTCGCCGTCGACGAGCGCGATGCGCTGCGCCGCGTCGATCCGTACCGGACCGGAGTCCTCCGCCGGCTCGGGCTCGTCGGTGGCGGTGGCCGACGGCGCGGCGACGGCGAGCCCGCCCGGGGGCTCATCGGCCGGTACGAGCACCAGGTAGCCGACCATCGGAGGCTTCCCCGGCAGGGTGGGCAGGGTGTGCTGCGGCGCGGGGAACCAGGTGGCGCCCGGCGGCAGCAAGTCCGGGAGATGCACCACCTCGTCCCGGTCGACGGCTCGGAGCCGGTGCCGTCCCAGAGGAGCGGCGGTGGCGGCCGGAGAAGCGGAGGGGGCTGCGGACAGGGAGCGGGTGTTCGTCATGAGAGCTCAGCTCTTTCGCGCGTGAGGTCGTCGATGGACGTACATGCGCGCGGGCCGTTGGCCGGTGAAGGGTGACCGGCGGCTGACTTCGACGGTGGGGCGTCAGCGGTGGGAGAGGGCCTGCGCGTGGGTCGCGCGGCAACACACCCGGTCGAAGTCGTGATGCTGGCGGGAAGGCCAGAACGGCTCGAGGTCGTCGAGACCTGGTGCGGAGTTCTGGAAGCGGGCCATGGCCCCTATTGAAGCAGAAGCGGCGCCGCCTGTGCTCCGCCCTGTCAAGGGGTGATACGGAATGGCTGGTTCCGGCAGCGGGAAGCCGCTGCCGTACGCCGCTGTGCCGGGCCGCCGGACCCGGTGGCGGACCTCGGGTACGCCGGTGCCGGGCGACACGGCGGGGAGGTGGCCGACCGCACACGGCGCCCGCCGGCCCTCACGGACCGGCGGGCGCCTGCGGGACGGGCCGGAGACCGGCGCGGCGGACGATGGGCCGCCGGCCTCCCTGGACGTACGCACGGCTCAGACCTGGCCGGCCTTCTCCAGGGCCGTGCAGCAGGTGTCGACGATGAGGCGGGTCACCACGTACGGGTCCACGTTGGCGTTCGGCCGCCGGTCCTCGATGTAGCCCTTCTTCTCCACCTCGACCTGCCACGGGATACGCACCGAGGCGCCGCGGTCGGAGACGCCGTAGCTGTACTCGTTCCACGGGGCGGTCTCGTGCAGCCCGGTGAGACGGGACTCGATGCCGGTGCCGTAGTTCTCGACATGGCGCAGGGGCTTGTCCCCGTCGCCCAGTGCCTCGCACGCGGTGATGATGGGGTCGTAGCCCTCACGCATCGCCTTGGTGGAGAAGTTGGTGTGCGCACCCGCGCCGTTCCAGTCGCCCTTCGCCGGCTTGGCGTCGAGCGTCGCGGTGACGCCGGCCGCCTCGGCCGTGCGGTAGAGCAGCCAGCGCGCCACCCACATGTGGTCGGCGACCTCCAGCGGGGACAGCGGTCCGACCTGGAACTCCCACTGGCCGGGCATGACCTCGGCGTTGATGCCGGACAGCCCCAGGCCCGCGGCCAGGCAGTTGTCGAGGTGCTTCTCGACGATCTCGCGGCCGAAGATCTCATCGGCGCCGACACCGCAGTAGTAGCCGCCCTGCGGAGCCGGGAAGCCGCCCTCGGGGAAGCCGAGCGGGCGGCTGCCCCGGAAGAAGGTGTACTCCTGCTCGATACCGAAGACCGGCTCCTGCGCGGCGAACCGCTCGGCGACCGGGCGCAGCAGCGCACGGGTGTTGGTGTTGTGCGGCGTCATGTCCGTATGGAGCACCTCGCACAGCACCAGGATGTCGTCGCCGCCCCGGATGGGGTCCGGGCAGGAGAAGACCGGCTGGAGCACGAGGTCGGAGGAGTGACCCTCGGCCTGGTTGGTGCTGGACCCGTCGAAGCCCCAGACGGGAAGGTCCGCGACGCCCCCGGACGGACCCCCGGGGAGGATCTTGGTCTTGGAACGGAGCTTGGCGGTGGGCTGGGTGCCGTCGATCCAGATGTACTCGGCCTTGAAGGTCACGGGTGGGTCCTTTGCTCGGCGCAGGCCGTGCGGGGTGGCTGCGGTCTGTACCGCGGGAGCCTGTCAACACGCGATTTCCCGGCCTTTGCTCACGGGTGAACCCCGTGTTACCGGGCTGTCTCACGGCCGGGGGCCGCAGGGAGAGGCGGCCGGGAGCCATGGCGCGGCCGTGTCCCGGCGCCGGCGGCCGGTGACCCCGGTCCGTCAACCCCGACCTTCGTCCACGTCCTGCCGTGCCGCTGTCCATCCGGGCGGTGCCACTGCTGTTCGGGCGTCGGCGCGGGAACGCCACCGGCCTCGTGGGCAAGACCGTCGGGACCGCCGAGAGGTCCCCGTGTCCCCGCGGAACACTAGATCCGTACCAGACAGAACGGGTGGCCCGCCGGGTCGGCGTAGACGCGCCAACTCCGTTCGCGGTCCCCGGTGTCGAGCGGCGCGGCGCCCAGCGTGAGGACCCGTTGCTCCGCCCGGTCGAGGTCGGCCACCTCCACGTCGACGTGGAACTGCTGCGGATACGCGGGGTCCGGCCAGCGCGGCGGCCGGTGGTCAGGAGCCCGCTGGAAGGCGAGAACCTGGCCGTCCGCCGTATGCAGCGTCGACCAGTCCTCGTCGAGCGACCAGCGCGGATCCGGCCGGTCGACCTCGCCGCCGAACAGCGCCGCGTAGAAGCGCGCGAGGGCGCGCGGGTCGGGACCGTCCAGTACCACGCACTGCAGCTTGCCGATCATGGCGTCCTTCCGTCACAGGCCTCCGGTGCGGATACCCGGACGGCTCTTGTGTTGACCGCGTTGGCCACTGCGATCAGAAATCCCACCGCGGCGTCCGCGATAACCGCGCCTCCCCGCCCGTAGCCCATTCGCAGCGTGGCGAGCATGCCCGGAGGTCGCGGGGGGTATGGGCGCCGGCTCACCCCGGGGCGTCGGTGTCCTCGTACGAGAACGGTTCGACGACCCACGGCTGCCCCGGGCCGTCGCGGTAGGCGGCGTAGCCGGACGGCAGTGTGGCGGTCTCCGCGAGCGAAGGATCCGCCTCGACGAGACGAGCGATGCAGTGGACGGCGCAGGCGTCGGGCAGGTTCGGATCATTCACCCCGTCGCCGACCAGCCAGTCGCCGTCCGTGTCGTGCACCACGGTCAGCGCCGGAAGGACGCCGTCCGCCACGGTCCGCTGGACGACGGCGCCCAGATTCCCCGGAAACCGGTTTCCGGGGAAAGGGAAGGCGACGGTTCGGACGACCTCGTGCTCTTCATGCGTCACCCGCCGCAGTGTGTCATCCGGGGCCGTTGATCGTCCGTGCTTTCCGTATCCCGGTCGGCGGACCGGATACGGCAGCCCGCAGCGCCGTACGCATTCCGGTCCCCTACGAAAGCGCCAGGCCGAGAGGGTCTCGACCAGCGTCAGCGCAGGGAGGCGTTCGCGAGCAGGACGTCTGCCTCCCGGGTGAATTCCGCGACCCCTGGCACCGTCGTATGGGGAGCAAAGCGCTTACGCAGTCGTGCGATGCGTTGGAAACCCCGGGGAGAATGCAGCTTCCGCGTCAGCCGGACCGCTTCCAGGGCATGCTGAGCGGCTGCGTCGGGTTCGCCCTGGGACAGACTCGCGTCGGCGAGAATCGCGGTGTTGATCGAGCGCCGTCGGATATGCGTCACGGGCAGCATCCCCAGGGCGGCCCTGGCGTGTTCCTTCGCCTTCACCGGCAGCTGGAGATCGCGGAAGCAGTGCGCGAACGTGTCCGCCAGATAGGCCTCTTTGAAATAGCTGAGATAGGAGGCGGCGTTGTCCGTCGCCGCTGATCTATGGAAGTGACGCTCGGCCTCGGAAAGCGCTCGTGCGCAGGCCGGGGCATCTCCCATCCGGGCGTGCCCCCGGGCCTCGACGGCCCAGGAGACGGCCGCGGCGAGGGGCGTCCCCTTCTGGCGGCCTCCCTCGCGTGCGGCCTGCGCCAGCTGTACGGCTTCGCCGGGATACCCCGCGTACAGGGAGAGATGGCCGAGGTGGGTGGCCATCACCTGGGCGCCGTAGTCGCGGGAGCCTCCCGCGTCGGCGAGTCGCAGCGCCAGTGTGTAATAGCGCCCCGCCAGGCCCAACTCATTGCAGTCGACGGCCATATAGCCGGCGGACGCGGTGAACTCCGCGGCGGTCTGGAAGAGAGCCCGTCCCACCGCCTC
Organism: Streptomyces sp. 8N706; assembly: GCF_052245415.1. Classification (NCBI taxonomy): domain Bacteria; kingdom Bacillati; phylum Actinomycetota; class Actinomycetes; order Kitasatosporales; family Streptomycetaceae; genus Streptomyces; species Streptomyces sp. 8N706. The sequence continues at coordinate 35,954 of NZ_JBQQBW010000045.1, forward strand.
GGTACGGGATCCACGGAGCAGCGGTGCGACGTCGTGCTGAAGGAAGTTCACCATGTGCCAGCGAATGAGCTTGGCCCCGAACTGATGGCTCAGCCGCTCGAATCCATCGCCCAGCGCCCGTACTTCGCGGACGTTGTCCATGCTCACGCGGGAGCCGCCTCCCCCCAGGGCGAGTTGGTCGAAGGAGGGGCCGATGAGCCAATCGCGGCTGGACGCCGACACGGCTCCGGGGACGAACATCGAGCCGATCAGGAACTCACGGCGTTCCACGTCGTACCTCCACAAACGTGTCACTGTCTCGACAGTGCTCTCAAGCGATTTGGGATATCGCAGACCCACGGTGCACTCGTCCGACCCGGTGGCCATTCCGAGGTCCCGGGGGGTGAGCGAACGACCGGTCCGCTGGGACAGCACCTGCGCGAGCAGCGCCGGAGCAGGGTCCCTGGGGACCGCGCCTCCCAACCACCGGGCAATGGAGGTGTGATCGCAACTCAGTACGTGCCCTTGGGACGCTGCCAGCTCACTGACCCGCCGGGCGAGCCCTTTGCGTGAACATCCTGCTTCCCTGATCACCGTGGCGAGTTGATGGTTCGGTTCTCGACGATGCGTCATAGGTGCCCCCGATGCACGTGGCGGTCGTGATGAGCATCGTAGGAGCCCATGGCCGTTTGACTAAGCCTTTACTCGAAGTGCGCCCGTTCCGAGCCCCCCGGAGCATGTGCCACCCTCCCGGCGCGTCTATGCCCACCGCCTGGTCTCCGGGTCTTCTGGAAGGGCTGTCACCGCATGAAGGAAGGGGAGCCGAAGTGCAGGGGGAAGGCGGAAACAATGCGCACTTCAGTCAGTCGATCTCACTGTCGGCGTTAGCCACGTCGGCCGCAGTCTTGATCAATTTCTGGGGAATTCTGACAAGCGGTGATCAGCTGCTTGCCATCGGGGGACTGTTGGCGGAGCTCATCGCCCAATGCATCGTGGCCCGGGGTGGGCAGACCGTCGTACGCGGCCTCTTCCCGCTGACGGGCGGACGGGATACGGCGCCGGGCGAGGAGGCCTAGCCCGCTCTGCGGAACGCGCGGGCAGCTGCCGACCGGCGGGATGCGGCAGCTGCCCGTGAGCTCCCGGAGGCCCCGGGACAGTCGGCTGGTGTGCGCGGTCGGCCGGCTGGTCCGGGCGACCGGCGGTCACAGTCGGCAGGCGGCCTGGGCGGGCCGGAGGAACGGGGCCGGCCGGCGGAAGGGTCACCCGACGGAACGGGCGGGTGGTCCGGCCAGTCCGTGAGTCCCGGTTGGCCGGCCGTCTCCCTCACACGGTGGTCTCGGTCAGATGGTCTCGGTCCGCAGCCACGCCAGGTACGCGTCGCTCCCGGCGGTGATCGGCGTGACGATGACCTCGGGGGTGTCGTAGGTGTGCACATCCTTGATGTGCGCCTCGAGCTCGGCGTACCGGGCGGCCGTGGTCTTGTAGAGCACCCGCCACTCCGCCTCCGTCTCGATCTTCTCCTGCCACCGGTAGACGCTCGTGACCGGTCCGTCGATCTGAGCGCACGCGGCGAGCCGCTTTTCCACAGCCGTCGCCGCGAGCTGCCGGGCCCGGTTCTCGCTGTCGGTCGTGGTCAGCACGGCGAGGTATGCGGCATCGGCCATGGTGTCCCCGCTCTCGTTGGGTCGGTCGCAGCCGACCGTACCGCAGCGGTGTCCGCGAGGGCCTCGGTCAGGTGCCGACGTAGGCCGCGAGGTGCTCGCCGGTGAGGGTGGAGCGGGCGGCGACGAGGTCGGCGGGTGTGCCCTCGAAGACGATCCGGCCGCCGTCGTGCCCGGCGCCTGGGCCGAGGTCGATGATCCAGTCGGCGTGCGCCATGACCGCCTGGTGGTGCTCGATGACGATGACCGACTTGCCGGAGTCGACAAGCCGGTCGAGCAGGCCGAGCAGCTGCTCGACGTCGGCGAGGTGGAGGCCGGTGGTCGGCTCGTCGAGGACGTAGACGCCGCCCTTCTCGGCCATGCGGGTGGCCAGCTTGAGCCGCTGCCGCTCGCCGCCGGACAGCGTCGTGAGCGGCTGGCCGAGGGTGAGGTAGCCGAGCCCGACGTCGGCGAGCCGGTCGAGGATGCGGTGTGCGGCCGGGGTGCGCGCCTCGCCGGCGCCGAAGAACTCCTCGGCCTCGGTCACCGACATCGCGAGCACCTCGCTGATGTCGCGGCCGCCGAGGTGGTATTCCAGCACCGATGCCTGGAACCGCTTCCCCTCGCACTCCTCGCAGGTCGTGGCGACGCCGGCCATCATCGCCAGATCGGTGTAGATGACGCCGGCGCCGTTGCACTCGGGGCAGGCGCCCTCGGAGTTGGCGCTGAACAGCGCCGGCTTCACGTCGTTGGCCTTCGCGAACGCCTTGCGGATCGGGTCGAGCAGTCCGGTGTACGTCGCCGGGTTGCTCCGTCGCGAGCCGCGGATCGCGCCCTGGTCGATCGACACCACACCCCCGCCGGCGGCCCCTGAACCGTTGACCAGCGACCCGTGCACCAGCGAGCTCTTGCCGGAGCCGGCGACGCCGGTGACGACGACAAGCACCCCGAGCGGGATGTCGACGTCGACGTTGCGCAGGTTGTGCGCCGTCGCGCCGCGGATCTCCAGCGTGCCGGTGGGCGTCCGCACCGTCTCCTTGAGGGCGGCCCGGTCGTCGAGATGGCGGCCGGTGACGGTGCCGCCGGCCCGCAGCCCCTCGACGGTGCCCTGGAAGCAGACAGTGCCGCCCGCCGTACCGGCGCCCGGGCCGAGGTCGACGACATGGTCGGCGATCGCGATCGTCTGCGGCTTGTGCTCCACGACGAGCACCGTGTTGCCCTTGTCCCGCAGCCGGAGCAGCAGGTCGTTCATCCGCTGGATGTCATGGGGGTGCAGGCCGATGGTGGGCTCGTCGAAGACGTAGGTCGTGTCGGTGAGCGAGGAGCCGAGGTGGCGGATCATCTTGGTGCGCTGCGCCTCGCCGCCCGACAGGGTGCCCGACGGCCGGTCGAGCGAGAGATAGCCGAGGCCGATCTCCACGAACGAGTCGAGAGTCTGCAGCAGCGCGGTGAGCAGCGGCGCCACCATGGGGTATTCCCTGCTCGAAGAGCTTGGGGAAGGCTCGTCGAGGCCGCGGACCCAGTCGGCCAGGTCGCTGATCTGCATCGCGCACGCATCGGCGATGTTGATCCCCTTGATCTTCGACGACCGGGCCCCCTCGCTGAGCCGGGTGCCGCCGCACTCGGGGCAGGCGGTGAAGGTGACCGCCCGGTCCACGAACGCCCGGATATGCGGCTGAAGTGCCTCCTTGTCCTTGGACAGGAACGACTTCTGGACCTTGGGGATCAGCCCCTCGTAGGTGAAGTTCACGCCCTCGACCTTCACCTTGGTCGGCTCCCGGTAGAGGAAGTCGTGCATCTCCTTCTTGGTGTACTTGCGGATCGGCTTGTCCGGGTCGAGGAAGCCCGACTCGGCGTAGATCCGTACTGTCCACCAGCTGTCCGACTTCCAGCCGGGGATGGTGAACGCGCCCTCGGCGATCGACTTGGAGTCGTCATAGAGCTGGGTGAGGTCGATATCGGAGACCGTGCCCCGGCCTTCGCAGCGCGGACACATGCCGCCGGTGCGGGAGAAGGTCGCTTTCACCGTCTTCTTGGCACCGCGTTCGACGGTGATCGCACCGCTCGCCCGGACCGAGGGGACGTTGAAGGAGAACGCGTTGGGCGAGCCGATGTGCGGCTGCCCCAGCCGGCTGAAGAGGATGCGCAGCATCGCGTTGGCGTCGGTGGCGGTGCCGACCGTGGAGCGGGGGTCGGCCCCCATCCGCTGCTGGTCGACGATGATCGCGGTCGTCAGCCCTTCGAGTACGTCGACCTCGGGCCGGGCCAGCGTCGGCATGAAGCCCTGCACGAAGGCGCTGTACGTCTCGTTGATCAGCCGCTGCGACTCCGCGGCGATCGTGTCGAACACCAGAGAGCTCTTGCCCGAGCCGGAGACGCCGGTGAACACGGTCAGCCGGCGCTTCGGGATCTCGATGCTGACGTCCTTGAGGTTGTTCTCGCGCGCGCCGTGCACGCGGATCAGATCGTGGCTGTCGGCAGCGTGCAGCGCAGGCGACTGCGCGCCCTTCCTCGTGGCCATGCTCATCGATCTCCATCTGTGAGGCGGGGCCGCCTTGCGGCCCCGTCGGCGTCGCCTGGCTCGATCCGACCAGCTTCGAGCAGCACGTCCGGTCCTTCTTCGTCGGCGCGGTCGCGGCACGGTCGGCCGTCTGCCTGATCGGTGGTGTCGGCCGGGGTGGCGCGACCCCGTCCGGCTGACGCCGGCCGGGGTCGCGCTCGGCGCAGGAACCAAGGCATCCACGCCGCTTCGGCCCGTGGAGCCTCTGTGCCCCGGCCACGCGGCGCGCCCGGCCGAGGCGTCGGAACCAACCCGCGGTCGTCGCTCATCAGCTCGCGGTCGGGCATCTCGTTCACCTCGCGCCAGGCCTGGATGCGGCGCGGGGTTCGCCGACAGGGTAGCGCCCGGTTCGCGGGGCCAGGGCTCACTGCCTGCGAGGCTGGGTGAAGCGCAGCATATTGCCGGAGGGATCGCGGAAGGCGCAGTCGCGGACGCCGTATGGCTGGTCGATCGGCTCCTGCAGCACCTCGCCACCCGCGGCGCGGATGCGCTCGAAGGTGGCATCGCAGTCGTCGGTCCCGAAGATGACACCGCGCAGCAGGCCCTTCGCCAACAGTTCCGCCATGGCCTGCTTGTCGGCGGGCGAGGCGTTCGGGTCCGCGAGGGGCGGCTCGAGGACGATCTCCACATCGGGCTGAGACGGCGCGCCGACGGTCACCCAGCGCATCCCCTCGAACCCGACGTCGTTGCGCACCTCCAGGCCGAGAACGTCCCGGTAGAAGGCGAGCGCCTTGTCGTGGTCGTCGACGGCGATGAAGCACTGTGCAAGCTTGATGTCCATGCGGTTCACGCTACGGGCGGGGGGCAGGTTTTGCTTCTCCATTCCTGACCGGTCGCGTGTGGATCTTGGCGACGCAGGCCGGGATGGCGGCGCCCTCGTCATGGCGGCGGGCCCGGTATGAGCTCGGGCTCTCGCCGACCAGCTCGGTGAACCGCGAGCTGAACGACCCCAGGGACGTGCAGCCGACCGCGAAGCACGTCTCCGTCACGGTCAGATCGCCCCGCCGCAGCAGCGCCTTGGCCCGCTCGATCCGGCGCGTCATCAGGTAGCTGTACGGCGTCTCCCCGAAGGCAGCGCGGAAGCTGCGGGAGAAATGGCCCGGCGACATGAGGGCGACGCGCGCGAGCGCCGGAACGTCGAGCGGCTTCGCGTAGTCGCGGTCCATCAGGTCACGGGCCCGGCGCAGCCGGACGAGGTCCTCCAACGTCACGCGACCACCATCCCACAGCGCCGGGCGCCGCCGTGTCGGCGCAGGGGAGGCCTGGCTGCTCCGCATTGGTCGAGGTGCTCCACGTCTCGACGCCGACCGGAGACGGCTGTGGGCCGTGCCCTCCCAGGGAGAAGCACGGCCCACGGCCCACAGACGGCCCAGGGGAGCGGAAACCCGCTCCGACCCGCGGCGATCTTAGATGTCGAAGTACATCTCGAACTCGTGCGGGTGCGGACGCAGCTGGATCGGGGCGATCTCGTTCGTCCGCTTGTAGTCGATCCAGGTCTCGATCAGGTCAGCGGTGAAGACGCCGCCGGCCTGCAGGTACTCGTTGTCCGCCTCGAGGGCGTCGAGCACCGCCGGGAGGGAGGTCGGGACCTGCGGGACGCCCGCGTGCTCCTCGGGGGCGAGCTCGTAGAGGTCCTTGTCGATCGGCTCCGCCGGCTCGATCTTGTTCTTCACGCCGTCCAGGCCGGCCAGCAGCAGCGCCGAGAAGGCGAGGTACGGGTTGCTGGACGGGTCCGGGGCACGGAACTCGACGCGCTTGGCCTTCGGGTTCGAGCCGGTGATCGGGATACGCATCGCAGCCGAGCGGTTGCGCTGCGAGTACACCAGGTTCACCGGCGCCTCGAAGCCCGGCACCAGGCGGTGGTACGAGTTCACCGTCGGGTTGGTGAAGGCCAGCAGCGACGGAGCGTGCTTGAGGATGCCGCCGATGTAGTAACGGGCGGTGTCCGAGAGGCCCGCGTAGCCCGCCTCGTCGTAGAAGAGCGGGTCGCCGCCCGACCACAGCGACTGGTGGACGTGCATGCCCGAGCCGTTGTCACCGAAGATCGGCTTCGGCATGAAGGTCGCGGTCTTGCCGTTCCGCCAGGCGACGTTCTTCACGATGTACTTGAAGAGCATCAGGTCGTCAGCCGCGGCGAGCAGCGTGTTGAACTTGTAGTTGATCTCGGCCTGGCCGGCGGTGCCGACCTCGTGGTGCTGGCGCTCGACGTGGAGGCCGGCCTTGTTCAGCTCCAGGGAGATCTCGGCGCGCAGGTCGGCGAAGTGGTCGACCGGCGGGGCCGGGAAGTAGCCGCCCTTGTACCGGACCTTGTAGCCACGGTTGTCCTCGATGGCGCCGGTGTTCCAGGCGCCGGCCTCGGAGTCGATGTGGTAGAAGGACTCGTTCGACTTGGTCTCGAAACGGACGCTGTCGAAGACGTAGAACTCCGCCTCCGGGCCGAAGTACGCGGTGTCCGCGATGCCGGAGGAGGCGAGGTAGGCCTCGGCCTTCTTGGCGATGTTCCGCGGGTCACGGCTGTACTGCTCGCCCGTGATCGGGTCGTGGATAAAGAAGTTGATGTTGAGGTGCTTCTCCTGGCGGAACGGGTCCAGACGGGCCGTCGTCAGGTCGGGGACCAGCGCCATGTCGGACTCGTGGATGGCCTGGAAGCCGCGGATGGACGAACCGTCGAACATCAGCTGTTCGGCAGGGTCGAACGCCTCCACCGGAACCGTGAAGTGCTGCATCACGCCGGGCAGGTCGCAGAACCGGACGTCTACGAACTTCACGTCCTCGTCCGCGATGAACTTCTTCGCATCGTCGGCGTTCTGGAACATCCAACTCCTCCTAGCCCGCCGCCAGGGGGCGGGATTGCTGCTCGGGGCGTGGCCAGTGCGGTGGCACGCTGGCCCCGACCATAGGTTTCCGGGATTTCCCGAGCATGACCCATTTGTTTCGCCGAGGTTAACCGCGGAACGGCGTAACCGGCATCCGCCGGTGAGATGGGCCGGTGCCCGTACTCCCCATGAAACACCCAGTGGGCCATGGAGTGGCGGAACCCGCGCGCGGGGGCACGTATGCGGTCCCAGTACCGTGGACGGGTGGACAACAGGCAAGCAATCGGATCGTGGCTCTCCGGGCCCCGTGCGGCCGCCGAGGAGATGGGCGTCGACTTCGGCCACCGGGGCAAGCGGCTGGGGCTGCCGGAGGACGGGCCGGGCTCGGTCGCGCCCCTCGGACGGCGCTTCGGAGCCCTCTTCATCGACTGGGCGCTCTGCGTCCTGATCGGCTACGGGCTCTTCGCCCCCGGCGACATACGGTCCGCCGGCGACTGGGCCCTGCTGGTCTTCCTGGTGCTGAGCGTGGTCACCGTCGGCACGGTGGGCTGCACGCCGGGCAAGCGGCTGTTCGGCCTGCGGGCGATCTCCGTCGACGGCACGCGGCTCTCCCTGCCGTACGCCGCGCTGCGCTCCGTGCTGCTGGTCCTGGTGGTCCCGGCGCTCATCTGGGACCGCGACGGACGGGGTCTGCACGATCGCCTGGCCCGCGCCGTCCAGGTCCGGATCTGACGCACGTACGGCCGGTACGGACCGTACGGACTCACAGCGCCCGGACCGGGCCGGGCCGGGCCGGCCGGCATCGCGTTGTATACGAGACCGGCAAGACGTGACGGCAATGACGGAGGCGACCCGGAACCGAGGTTCCGGGTCGCCTCCGTCATTGCCGTCATGCGTACGAACGAGCCGTACGGCGGCTCAGCGCATCCTGCCGCCGCGGGGCATCCGCATGCCCTTCGGCATCGGCCCCTTCGGAACCGGCATGTTGCTCATCAGGTCGCCCAGCGCGCGCAGCCGGTCGTTGACCGCCGTGACCTGAGAGCCTGGGAGCACCTTCGGCAGCTTCATCAGAGTGGTGCGCACCCGCTTCAGCGGCACCTGGCCCTCGCCGTCGCCCACGACCACGTCGTGCACCGGTACGTCCACGACGACACGCGCCATCTTCTTCTTCTCGGCGGCCAGCAGGCCCTTGACCCGGTTCGGGTTGCCCTCGGCGACCAGGACGATGCCCGCCTTGCCGACGGCGCGGTGGATCACGTCCTGGCTGCGGTTCATCGCCACCGCCGGGGTCACCGACCAGCCGCGGCCGATGTTCTCCAGCACCGCGGCCGCGGCCCCCGGCTGGCCCTCCATCTGGCCGAAGGCCGCTCGCTCGGCCCGTCGCCCGAAGATGATCGCCATCGCGAGGAAGGCCAGCAGGAAGCCCAGAATGCCCAGGTAGACAGGGTGCTCGATCAGGAAGCCGATCGCGAGGAGGACACCGAAGGTGACAATTCCCACTGCCGCGACGACAAGACCGACCTTGGAGTCGACCCGCCTGGTCATCTGGTAGGTCAGGGCGATCTGCTTCAGTCGCCCGGGGTTCTCGGATGTTTCCTTCCTCGCCATGCTGCAGAGTTTACGTGGCCTGGGGAGTCCCGGTTGCCACGGCCTCCAGTACGTGCTGGGCCTCGCGGCGGTCATGGGCGCGGCGCCGGTCCTCCAGGACCGCGGTCCAGGCGTTCTGGCGAGCGGTGCGCTGGCCGCCGCGCATCAGCACCTCCTCGACGGCGCGCAGGGCATCGGTGACGGACGGGATCGCGGTAGCGCGGACGGGCGCGGCCTGCATGGCGTGAGTCCCCTCGGAGCGGGCGGGCGGGAACGGAAGTGCGCTGTGCTGTGCTTACCCGGGGTCACCCCCAGGTCCCATCAGAGTCACTGATGGGTGTTACCAGGGAGTGACCGGTCGGTCAAACACCAATGAAACCCGTACGTGGCGAGATCACATCTTGACGCGGCCCGTCCGTGGGAACGTCCGTGCCGCGCCGACACCGAATGGGCCAGTGCGCTCCGTCAGCCGGCCTGCGAGGCGACGGTGGCGCCGCGGCGGTCCATGGCCTGCTGGAAGAGGCGGCCGGCGCGGTAGGAGGAGCGGACCAGCGGGCCGGACATGACACCGGAGAAGCCGATCTCCTCGGCCTCCTCCTTGAGCTCCACGAACTCGGCGGGCTTGACCCAGCGCTCGACCGGATGGTGCCGCACGGTGGGCCGCAGGTACTGGGTGATGGTGATCAACTCACAGCCCGCGTCGTGCAGGTCCTGCAGGGCCTGACTGATCTCCTCGCGCTCCTCGCCCATGCCCAGGATCAGGTTGGACTTGGTGACCAGACCGGCCTCGCGTGCCCGGGTGATGACCTCGAGGGAGCGCTCGTAGCGGAACGCGGGGCGGATCCGCTTGAAGATCCGCGGCACGGTCTCGACATTGTGCGCGAGCACCTCCGGGCGGGCGGAGAAGACCTCGGCGAGCTGCTCGGGGACGGCGTTGAAGTCGGGGATCAGCAGCTCGACCTTGGTACGGCCCGCCTCGCGCTCCGCCGTCATCCCGTGGATCTGCCGCACCGTCTCGGCGTACAGCCAGGCGCCGCCGTCCTCGAGGTCGTCGCGCGCGACACCGGTGATGGTGGCGTAGTTCAGGTCCATGGTGACCACGGACTCACCGACGCGGCGCGGCTCGTCGCGGTCCAGCGGCTCCGGCCTGCCGGTGTCGATCTGGCAGAAGTCGCAGCGCCGGGTGCACTGGTCGCCACCGATGAGGAAGGTCGCCTCGCGGTCCTCCCAGCACTCGTAGATGTTCGGGCAGCCGGCCTCCTGGCACACGGTGTGCAGGCCCTCGCTCTTCACCAGGCTCTGCATCTGCGTGTACTCGGGGCCCATCTTCGCCCGGGTCTTGATCCACTCGGGCTTTCGCTCGATGGGCGTCTGGCTGTTCCGGACCTCCAGGCGCAGCATCTTGCGTCCGTCGGGTGCGACTGCGGACACGTCCGGCTCCCTACGACTTCGATTCTTCGGCGCACACCAGGGTACGCCCGTTGTTCATACGGTCCTACGTGCGGGCAACCCCTGCGCCGGGGGGCGCATTCCCCCTCCCTTCAGGAGAGGGGCGCGCCCTTCAGGAGAGGGGCGCGATCTGGCGCGGCAGCGGCTTCGCCGCCTCCAGGACCGCCCGCAGATGCTTCTCCACCACGGGCAGGGCCTCGGCCACGGAGATCTTCCGGCCCAGTTCGTTGGAGAGCGAGGTGACCCCCGCGTCGCGGATGCCGCACGGCACGATCCGGTCGAACCAGGTGTTGTCGGGGTCACAGTTGAGCGCGAAGCCGTGCATGGTGACGCCCTTGGCGACGCGGATGCCGATGGCGGCGAGCTTGCGGTCCTCGCGGCGCTGGCCGGCGTTGGACGGGGCGTACTCCGGGCCGTTCATCCGGGGGTCGAACTCGTCGTCCTCCAGCCGCGGGTCGAAGTGCAGCGACAGGCTTCCGGCCGAGGTGCGCTGCTCGACCGGGTCACCGAGCACCCAGACCCCGCTGCGGCCCTCGATCCGGGTGGTCTCCAGACCGAACTCGGCACAGGTCAGGATCAGGGCCTCCTCCAGGCGCCGGACATGCGCAACGACATCCACCGGGCGGGGAAGCTGCAGGATCGGATAGCCGACGAGCTGGCCGGGACCGTGCCAGGTGATCTTGCCGCCCCGGTCCACATCGACGACCGGCGTTCCGTCCAGGGGGCGCTCGCTGTCGGTGGTGCGCCGTCCGGCGGTGTAGACGGGCGGGTGCTCCAGCAGCAGACAGGTGTCGGGGATCTCGTCCGCGAACCGGGCGGCGTGCACCCTGCGCTGCTCCTGCCAGGCCTCCTCGTAGTCCACGGCGTTCTCGCCGAAGCCCAGGTGGACGAAGCGCAGTCTCGTGGGGACGGTGGCCGTCTCCTGGGAGAGTGCAGCACTCACGGCAGCTCCTGTTCGAACTTTCGTCTTCCATGTGTCGCGCCCAGCCACTGTACGGCCGGGGTACGGAAATGTCGGCAGGCGGCCGAAAGGCGGCCGACAGTCCCCGCACCACCTTTGCTCACACGATCGGATGAATGCGTGGCGATGGCGCCGGGGAGGGCTTCGCAGGCCGTTACATTCTCGCCGTTCCACATGGGTGAGCGGGGAAGCAGCAGGGTCGCGGCCTTGTCGCGCCCTTCCTCCCAGGGCCCGGAAGGCAGGAGACCGCACAGCCGATGACGGATCGACCCCAGCAGCGCATCCCCAACCGTCAGCTTGCCGCGCTCATCGCAGAAGCCGGGTTCTCGAATGCCGGGCTGGCCCGGAGAGTCGACCAGCTCGGCCTCGAACACGGCCTCGATCTGCGCTACGACAAGACCTCGGTGACCCGCTGGCTGCGCGGGCAACAGCCGCGCGGGACCACTCCCGCGCTGATCGCCGAGGTGTTCACCCGCCGCCTGGGCCGTCGGCTGTCGGCCCAGGACATCGGGCTGGACGCCTGCGCACCGGTGTACGCGGGGCTCGAATTCGCCGCCACGCCCGCCGAGGCGGTGGACATCGTCAGCGGGCTGTGGCGCAAGGACTCAGGCAGCCACGCCGAGCTGCGCAAGATCGCGTTCACCCCGGCCGGGCTGGTGGTGCCCAGCCGCGACTGGCTGATCGGCCGGCCCGACGACCGCGTCGGCCGGGGCGTCGACCCGGCCTCCACCGGTCGCCCCGGCAGCCCCGGTACGGGCCTGGAGAACGGCGTCCGGGCCGGTCATCCGGGAAGGCCGGTGGTGCCCCGGCAGCGCGGGACCGACCGGGTGGCGGGCCAGCGGGTCACGGCGGGCGACATCGCGGCCCTGCGCTCGGTCGCGGAGCTGTTCCGCACGCTCGACCAGACCTACGGCGGCGGGCACGCCCGGCAGGCCCTGGTGCGGTATCTGGAGCACGAGTCGGAGCCGATGCTGCGCGGGACGTACGGGGAGACGCTGGGGCGGCGGCTGTTCGCGGCCGTGGCGGACCTGACCCGGCTGGCGGGCTGGACCTCGTACGACATCGCGGCCCACGGGCTCGCTCAGCGCTACTTCGTGCAGGCCCTGCGCCTGGCCCAGGCGGCCGGCGACCGGCCGTACGGCAGCTATGTGCTGGTGACCATGAGCCGGCAGGCGGTGTATCTGCAGCACGGTCGGGAGGCGGTGCAGCTCGCCCGCGTCGCCCAGCAGGGCATCGGCGCCGGTGCCCCACCCGTGGTGCAGGCGCTGCTGCACGCGGTGGAGGCGCGCGGGCACGGTGTGCTGGGCGATGCGCGGGCGTGCACCGCCTCGCTCGCGCGGGCGGAACGGGCGCTGGAGACCGCACGGCCGGGGGACGACGTGCCGCACTGGGCGCGGTGCTTCGACGAGGCACAGCTCGCCGACGAATTCGGCCACTGCCACCGTGACCTCCAGCAGTACCGGGCGGCCGCACAGCACGCGGAGCGATCGCTGCAGCTGCGTGGGCCCGCGTACGCACGGAGCCGGCTGTTCTGCCGGGTGGTGCTGGCGTCGGCACGGCTGGGGCTGGGGGAGCTGGAGCAGGCGTGCGCGCTGGGAGCGGAGGCGGCCCAGCAGGCGACCGAGATGCGGTCGGCGCGGGCGACGGAGTACGTCCGTGATTTCGAGCGGCGGCTGGAGCCGTACAAGGAGGCGGCGGCCGTACGAGGATACCGGGAGCGGGTGGCCGCGCTCGGGGTGTGAGGTTCCTCGGGATGCGGGGCCGCCTCTCGAGGTGGCGGTCTCCCGGGAGCACGGGTGCGGTCCCTCGGGCCCGCCCGTGCGGTCATGCCGCCGCGGCCAGGGGCGACGGCTCCTCCGCCGGATGGAGACCGAAGTCCCGGAGAGCGGCACGGGCGGCGCGGCGGCCCGAGGCCAGGGCGCCCCGGGCGGTGCTGGTCTCGCGATGGTCCCCGCAGACGTAGAGTCCCGACAGCACGCGCACCGGTCGCCGCAGGTCGTGCGGTGCGCGCATGGCTGGTACGGCCTCGGTGTCGTGGTGGGCGGCGAGCAGCTGCCAGCCGTCCGCGGACGCGCCGTAGAGCTCGCCGAGCTGGGTGCGGGCCGCCTTGTCGAGGGCGGTCAGCGGTTCCGAGGCGTCGACGCCGAGCACCGTCGAGGTGATGAGGACCCGGCCCGGGGGAGTGCGGGACGGGTCGGCCTCGCTGACGACCGCCGTGTGCGAGACGGGGCCGCGCCGGTCGGCATCCAGGAGGAGGGCGGGCTCGCCCAGCGGCGGCTCGTCGGCGGTGTGGTGCAGCACGGTCACCGGGTGGAAGTCCGGCAGCCGGAGCCCCGGCAGGAGTTCGGCGGCAGCGCGGGCTCCGGTGGCCACGAGCACGGCGCGGCAGGCGAATTGGCCGTGCTCGGCGGTCTCCACGGAGGTGGTGGAGGCCGCCACGGCGCGCACCCCGGTCCGTACGGTGCCCGGTGGCAGGGCCGCGGTCAGCAGTTCGGTCACGGCGGAGGCGCCGCCCGCGGGCAGACAGAGCCGGCCGCGGACGAAACCGCGCAGCGCGAGCTCGGCGACCCGGCTCGATGTGCTCATGTCCGGGTCGCTGAGCAGCGCCGAAAGCAGGGGGCGGAGGAAGCCGTCGACGGTCCGGGCCGGCACGCCCCGGGCGTGAAGGGCCTCGGAGACAGCCAGTTCGGGCCGGGCGAGGAGCCGGTCGACGGGCGTGGCCGCAAGCCGGTTCAGAAAGGCCGTGGCCCGCGCCTGGTCGAGCGCGCCGCCGAGGGGCGCCCGAGCGGCGGACGCGAGAGCGCGCGCGGCGTTGAGCGCGCCCCTTGTGCTCCTGGCGTCGCCGAACCGCTGGTTGCGCCCGCCGATGTGCAGCAGAACTCCTGCTGACAGAGGGCGAAGCGCCAAGCCGCCCAGACCGGGCGTACGGCGCAACTCCGAGCAGGGGGTGGGGAAGAGCTGCGGTGCGCGGTCGAGGCGGAAGCCGTCGATCTCGTCGGTGCACATCCGGCCTCCGACGTAAGGGGCGGCCTCCAGGACCGTGACACTTACTCCGGCGTCGACCAGTTGCCGCGCCGCGGAGAGTCCTGCCAGTCCGGCGCCGACGACGACGACGTCCGTCCGGTGTGTGTTGTGGCGTGCTGCGCTGCTGAGCACGTGCGCCTCCCCGAGGTCGGCTGTGTCTCGCGCTGTGTGACCCTGCCGGTCGCTGGGGACCTCATGCCCTCAACGGACCCAGGGGATGCTTCAGTTCTGGACGAGCGTAGGAATGATTCCGGTCGTACACAGTCGCGCACCGCCCGAGCACAGGCGCACGCCGGTCGCACGACGATCGCTCACGTGCGGCGGCGTCGTCAAATCAGTCGATAACGGTCAGGTGCGGACCGTCGGCGTGGGCCGGGCCCGTTCGGCGTGACGCCCGTTCCGTTCGGTGCGCACTCGTCCCGTTCGGTGCGGGCTCGTTCCGATCGGCGCGAGCCGGGGACCTTCGGCGCGAACTCCCGCTCGGCCGGGGCGCGTCCCGTTGAGCCGCGGGCGGCGTCCGTACGGTGGCGTCCGTGCGCGCGGGGCATCCCGTACGGAGAGGGGCATCCCGTACGGAGAGGGGCCATCCCGTACCGCCCGGGGAGGGGCCCGCTCAGGACAGTGCGGCCCGTACCGCGCTGTCCACGGTCGGGAAGGCGAAGGAGAAGCCGGTCTCCAGCAGCCGTTTGGGCAGTACGCGCTGGCTGCCGAGGACCTCTTGGGAGAGCTGTCCGAGGGCCAGCTTCAGCGCGGGCGCCGGGACGGTGAGGAGCGTCGGCCGGCGCAGTGCACGCCCCATCGCCGCGGTCACCTCGCGGTTCGTGGCGGGCTCCGGCGCTGTGCAGTTGACCGGCCCCGACAGCTCCTCCGTGGCCAGGATGTGCCGTAGGGCGGCGACCTCGTCCTGGAGCGAGATGTAGCTCCAGTACTGGCTGCCGTTGCCGAGCCGGCCGCCGAGGCCCAGCTTGAAGAGGGGAATGATCCGCCGCCCCCAGGCGCCTCCCTCGCCGGAGATGACGAGCCCGCTGCGCGCGAACACCGTTCGAATTCCTGCTTCTTCGGCCGGTGCGGCTGCTTCCTCCCACTCCTGGCAGAGCCGCGCGAGGAAGCCGTCACCAGGGGGCGCGGTCTCGTCGACGGGGCGGTCGCCGGTGTCGCCGTAGAAGCCGATCGCGCTGGCGTTCACCAGCACCCGGGGCGGGCTGTCGAGCGAGGCGACGGCCTCGGCGATCGCGGCCGTGCCGAGCACCCGGCTGTCCCGGAGCTTCCGCTTGTACGCCTCGGTCCAGTACCGGTCGCCGATCCCCGCCGCCGCCAGGTGCACCACCGCCTCGCAGCCCGCCAGCCCGGCCGTGTCGACGTGCTGCCGCTCCGGATCCCACGTCACCTCGTCCGCCGCTCGCGGTGGGCGACGCACCAGGCGGACCACGTCGTGTCCGTCCGCGCGGAGCGAGCGAAGAAGTGCCGTACCGATGAGACCGGTCGAGCCGGTGACCGCGATGCGCATGCCCCCATCCTGCCCCGCCGCTCACCGGTATGCCGGAACGGACCGGACGGATGGCACAGTGTCACCCATGCCCGCCTCGCACATACGTCCCGTCATCCGCCGTGCCGTCCGCGACGACGACGCCGCGCTCGCCGCGCTGGACCGGCGTACCTGGTCACCGCTGCATGCCGTGCAGCCGGGCCCACCGCCGGCAGGCGACCCCTTCTTCGACGCGGTGCATCTGCCGTCCCACTTCCTGGTCGCCGAGTACGAGGGGCGGGTCGCGGGCTATCTGCGGCTCATCGCGCCCACCTCGCTCCCCGCCCATGCGCACGTACGCCAGATCCAGGGACTCGCCGTGGACACCTGGGCCCGCGGCCGCGGCATCGCACGGGCGCTGCTCGAGGCAGCCTGCGCGGAGTCACTGCGCCAGGGAGCGGCCCGGATCACCCTGCGGGTCCTCGGGCACAACGCCCCGGCCCGGCGGCTCTACGAGTCGGCGGGCTTCGTCGTGGAGGGCATACTCCCCGGGGAGTATCTGATCGAGGGGGAGTACGTGGACGATGTGCTGATGGGACGCCGTCTGACCGTGTGACCGCCTGACCGACGGGACGAACCGCCTGACCGCCTGACCGCCTGACCGCCTGAGCGGCGGGACGAGGGGACACCCGACGCGGTGCCGCGGTCCGTACGGCGGCTGACCGGTGAGAGCGCACGGGACCGGAACGGGCCCCCGGGACCTGGACGGGATGTGGGTCAACCATTCCGGCCACCGGGCGGACCTCCGGCTGCCGGCCGCCGGGGGCATCCGGCTGCGGCCTCCAGGTGGGCTTCCGGCCTTTCCGGCTCCTCGGAGCGGGCTCCTGGCAGATGCCTCGGAGCGGGCTCCCGGGCTCCCGGCCGCCGGGGCATCCGAGCGGCTCCCGGCCGACAGGGCCTCCGTGGGCGGCGAGTCCCTGGGGGTGTCCCGGGGCTACGCCCGGAATGCGTCCCAGAGCTTGGGAAAGCGGTCCGCGAGCGCCTTGTCGTCCTCGAAGTCGATGGCCGTGCCCGCAGGCTCCAGCGGCGGCCTCGCCAGCCCCAGGTCCGGTGTCTCCAGCCCCGTGAGCTGCTCGTACGCCTCGTCCGCCGCGTACCCCAGCTCCTCGGCGTCCCCGTCGACCTCCTCGTCGAAGTCCTCCAGCAGATCCGCCAGGTCGTCCGGCTCGTGCAGCGCGCCCTCGAAGACCTCCCGGCCCTGCGCGATCAGCCAGCAGCGGAAGTTGTCGAAGGCGTCGTCGCTCGCGCCGCCCAGCAGCACCCAGGCCGCGCCCCACAGATCCCAGCGGTACGCGCGGTTGAAGCGGGCCTCGAAGTGCCGGGCGAAGTCGAGCACGGCGTCCGGGTCGAACTGCAGCAGCCGTTCCACGAGCAGCTCGGCCTGGTCCTCCGGGTCGCCCTCGGCGGCCTCGCGGGTGCTGTCGACGATCTCCCAGAACTCCGTCTCGTCCATCACGGGACCAGCATCGGCCCTGCCACCCCACGACGCACGCGGAGCGGCCCGGATGCGGCTGTGTCGTTATCAGCGCGGCTGCCTGCGGAAACCGGACAGAGGTTGTCGTCTTTGAGTGACAGCGTCAGTCGCAACCACTGGCGAGCGGCACAGGAGAGGACGTACACGTGAGCGAGCAGGGCGCACTGGCGGGCAAGGTCGTACTCGTCGCGGGAGCCACCCGCGGCGCCGGACGTGCGATGGCCGTGGAACTCGGACGGGCAGGGGCCACGGTGTACGCCACCGGCCGTACGACCCGGGAGCACGTCAGCGAGGTCGGCCGGACCACCGAGACCATCGAGGAGACGGGCGAACTGATCACCGCCGCCGGGGGAGAGGCCGTCGTCGTACCCACCGACCACCTGGAGCCGGACCAGGTGCGGGACCTCGTCGAGCGCATCGACCGCGACCACGGACGGCTGGACGTCCTGGTGAACGACATCTGGGGCGGCGAGCACCTCGTCGAGTTCGGCGAGGGAACCAGGATGTGGGAGTACGACCTGGCCAAGGGACTGCGGATGCTGGAGCTCGGTGTGAAGAGCCACCTCGTCACCAGCCACTTCGCGCTGCCGCTGCTGGTCCGCGACCGCGGCGGCCTGCTGGTCGAGGTCACCGACGGCACCGCCGACTTCAACACCAGGTATCGGGAGAACCTCTACTACGACCTCACCAAGAACGCCCCGATCCGGATGGCGTTCGGCCTCGGGGAGGAGCTGAAGGACGTCGGCTGCACCGCGGTCTCCCTCACCCCCGGCTTTCTGCGTTCCGAGCAGATGCTCGACTTCTTCGGCGTTACGGAGGAGAACTGGCGCGAGGGCGTCAAGCAGATGCCGAGCTTCGCCATCGCCGAATCGCCCGTCTACATCGGCCGGGCCGTCACCGCTCTCGCCGCCGACCCGGACGTGGCGCGCTGGAACGGCCAGTCGCTGTCCACCGGGCAGCTCGCCCGGGTCTACGGCTTCACCGACACCGACGGCACCCGTCCCGACGCCTGGGGCTACATCAAGGAGGTCGAGCTGGGCGGCAAGGCCGCGGACGACTCCGCCTACCGCTGAGACCGTCGCTCACGCCCCGAGCCGCTCAACGCCCGCGTACAGACCTGGTCAACGCCTCCCCTACAAGGCCGCTCAACGCCCCCGCGTACAGAGCCTTTCATGATGCGTCCGTACAGGGCCGCTCAACGCCCGGCGTAGAGGGCCGCCGTACGTTCCGCCGCCCGCGCCAAGCGGTCCCGGAGCTCCGGCGGCTCCAGCACCTCCGCCTCCGGACCGAGCGCCAGCAGCTGGCCGTACGCCACGTCCACCGACTCGACGGGAAGGGTGAGCGTCACCCTGCCCGCCGGGTCGGGCGGCCCGGCCCGCGCCACCGCTTCCCGGGCCGCGGTGCGGTCCGTCACATACGGCAACTGCCGCGCCCCGGCCTCCGACAGCCGCACCACCACCGACTCCCGCAGGATCGACCGAGCGAACTGCTCGGCCCGCTCCTCCCAGAACGCAGGGAGTGCGAATTCCTCGTCACGCACGAACCGTTCGGTACCGGGCGAGACCGCCGCGAACCGGTCCACCCGGTACACGCGGTACACCCGGTACTCGCCCGATCCACCGGCCCGCCCACCCGGAGGACGGGCCCCGGCCGCCTCCGCCGGGGCGGGCCCGTCCACGACCCCGGCTGCGAGATACCAGACCCCGGCCTTCAGGACGAGACCGTACGGTTCCAGCTCACGCACCACCTCGGTGTCCCCGCGCCGGTAGCGGACCGTCAGCCGGCGGTCGTCCCATACGGCGTCGGCAACGGCGGGCAGCCACTCCGGCGACTCCGGCTCCTGCCACCAGCCGGGCGCGTCCAGATGGAACCGCTGCGCCGCGGTGTCCGGCGCGTCCCGCAGCTCGGGCAGCAACGCCGCGGCCACCTTCAGCCGCGCCGCCGACCCCGCGTCCGCCAGGCCCATCTCGCGGAGCGCGGAGGGCACGCCGGAGAGGAAGAG
>NZ_JBQQBW010000046.1:0-54202 GCF_052245415.1 Streptomyces sp. 8N706
GCTCAGTACGGTTGCTCGCCTCCGGCACTCGGGTCCGGTGCCGGTGCTCTCCCCCCGCCGTGCCCCCGCGACCCGGCGCGCCCATGGTTCCCCGCCGCGCCCGGCCTCTCCCCCCGGCCACCGGCGGAGCACCCCCGGACGGAGTCCGGGGGTGCTCCAACGGCCCGCGACCTTCGGCTCGCTCGCCGCTGTCCGATGCCGTCGGTGTCCGTCGGGCGTCAGAGGGCGTCCGGGCCGCGTTCCCCGGTCCGCACCCGGACCGCCGAGTCGACCGGAACCATCCACACCTTGCCGTCACCGATCTTGCCGGTACGGGCCGCCTTCACCACGACCTCGATCAGCTGTTCGGCATCGGCGTCCTCGACCAGCACCTCGATCCGGATCTTCGGCACCAGGTCGACGGTGTACTCGGCGCCGCGGTAGACCTCGGTGTGACCGCGCTGCCGCCCGTATCCGCTCGCTTCGGTGACCGTCAGGCCCTGAACCCCGAAGGACTGCAAGGCCTCCTTGATCTCGTCGAGCCGGTGCGGCTTCACGACCGCCGTGATGAGCTTCATGCGTCCACCTTCTTGTTCTTCGCCTGCTGCGCGGCCGCCGCGGGCTCGTCCTGGCTGCGGGCGGGCACCGTACTACGGCCGGCCGGCGAGCCACCGACCGCGGTGAAGTCGTATGCGGTCTCGGCGTGGAAGGCCTGGTCGACGCCGGAGGTCTCGTCGTCCTCGCTCGCCCGGAAGCCGATCGTGACGTCGACGAGCTTGGCGAGGATCCAGGACACCACGAAGGAGAAGGCCATCACCGAGAAGGCTCCCACGGCCTGCTTGCCCAGCTGGGTCAGGCCGCCGACACCGTCCGTGGCCAGGACACCGACGAGCAGGGTGCCGATGACGCCACCGACCAGGTGGACGCCGACGACGTCGAGGGAGTCGTCGTAGCCCAGCTTGTACTTGAGGCTGACGGCCCAGGAGCAGACGGCACCCGCGACGACACCGATGAGGATCGCGCCGAAGGCGTTGACGTGCGCACCCGAGGGCGTGATGGCGACAAGACCGGCGACCGCGCCGGAGGCCGCGCCCAGCGTGGTGAACGCACCGTGCCGGATCCGCTCGTACGCGAGCCAGCCGAGCATCGCGGCACCGGTGGCGACCTGGGTGTTCAGCGCCATGTTGGCGGCGGTGCCGTCGGCGGCCAGCGCGGAGCCGGCGTTGAAGCCGAACCAGCCGAACCACAGGAGGCCGGCGCCCAGCATCACCAGCGGCAGGCTGTGCGGACGCATCGGCTCCTTCTTGAAGCCGATGCGCTTGCCGACGACCAGGACCGCGGCGAGCGCGCCGATACCGGCGTTGATGTGCACCGCCGTACCACCGGCGAAGTCGATCACCTCGAGCTTGAACAGCCAGCCGTCGGCCTGCCACACCCAGTGCGCGACCGGGAAGTAGACGACGCTGACCCAGAGCGTGATGAAGAGCGCCCAGGCGCTGAACTTCACCCGGTCGGCGAGCGCACCGCTCATCAGGGCGGGGGTGATGATCGCGAACATCAGCTGGAAGAGCGCGAAGGCGAAGACCGGAATGCCTTCCTTGCCATCGGTCAGCGTCTCGGGGCTGATGCCCTGGAGGCCGACGTGGTCAAGGTTGCCGATCAGGCCGGCACCCGTGTCATCGCCGAAGGCCAGGGAGTATCCGTACAGCACCCACAGCACGCTGACGATGCCGAGGGAGATGAAGGACATCATGAGCATGTTGAGGGCGCTCTTCACCCGCACCATGCCGCCGTAGAAAAAGGCCAGTCCCGGCGTCATCAGCATGACGAGCGCGGCACTGATCAATACGAATGCGGTGTCTGCACCATTCAATGTCGAGTCTCCTCGAAGCGACGGCCCGTGCGGGCAGTAATTTGATGTGGGCCGGTTTTCGCCACGACATTGACGCAGGCCGGTTTCAGTCGATGCCGCCGGGTGTTTCGCAGCAGTGACGAAGAGCGCCTGTGTGTTACGCGCAGGTGAACTCTCGGCGGGGCTCCCCGGCACCCGGCTACTCTCCCGCGGACACGGGAACCGGCCGCGACCGCCATCCGGATGACCTGGCATGGGGGGCCGAGTCGGGCTTCACGGGGTGGCGGTCGCGGCCGGGGTCGGGAGGCCGCAGGGGGCAGCGGCAGGAGGAGGATCCTGCGCTCAGACGGCCTGGGCGGTGTCCAGGGCGTCCGGCAGATGTATGGCGAGCTGCTCGGTGAGACGGACGACCTCGGCCACGCCCCCGAAGCTCCGGGCGGCACTGTCCACGGTCTTGCGCAGCCGGGTGTTCACCCTCTCCGAGCGGACCCTCCGGGCGATGCCGAGCGCCTGTTCCGCCAGCTCCACGGACTGCTCGGGCTCCTTCTTGAGCAGATGGACCGTGGCCATCCCGATCAGGTTCAGCGCATACGACCGCAGATGTTCTGTGTCCTGGCCGAAGAGGTCGACGGCCTTGCGCATCACCGGTTCGGCGAGCGAGGCGTACGTCGGGCTGCGTCCGGCCACATACGCCAGGTCGCGGTAGGAGTGGGCGTTCTCGGCGTTCAGCTCCGCCTCGGAGAAGAACCGGATCCAGTCCGGGTCGCCGTCCGCCGCGGAGGCATCGGTGAAGGCGTCCTCGGCCATCCGCACCGCGCGGTGGCACTTGTCGGGCTGGCCCATATTGGCGTACGCCCGGGCCTCCATCGCATACAGCATGGCCTGCGTCCGCGCCGTGGAGCAGTCCCGGCTGCCGTACTGCGCGAGATGGACCAGCTCCAGGGCGTCGTCGGGGCGCCCCATATGGATCATCTGCCGGCTCATATTGGACAGGACGTACGAGCCGAGCGGCTTGTCCCCGGCCTCCTTCGCGGCGTGCAGGGCGAGGACGAAATACTTCTGCGCGGTGGGCTGGAGGCCGATGTCGTAACTCATCCACCCGGCCAGCTCGGCGAGTTCTGCGGCGACCTTGAACAGTCTTCGGGCCACTGCCGGCGGATGCGGCTCCTGGAGCAGATCGGTGACCTCGTGCAGCTGGCCCACCACCGCCTTGCGGCGCAGTCCGCCGCCGCACTGGGCGTCCCACTGCCGGAACATCACCGTGGTGGCCTCGAGCAGGTCGAGTTCCGGCCCGGAGAGCCGGGCCCCGCGCCGGGGGACGGCCTGCGCCTGCGGGGGCAGCAGCAGAGCGTCCGGCAGGCCTCCTGCTGGGGTGGGAACCAGCCAGCGCTGCATCGGCTCGATGAGGGCGGGCCCGGCGGCGAGCGCCAGCGAGGTCCCCAGGAAGCCGCGCCGCGCCAGCATGAGGTCGCTGCGCGAGAACTCGCTGATCAACTCGACGGTCTGCGGTCCCGTCCAGGGCAGATCGATGCCGGACACCGAGGGCGACTGGTGCGCGGAGCGCAGCCCGAGGTCCTCGATCGCCACGACACATCCGAAGCGCTCCGAGAACAGCTCCGAGAGGATGCGCGGGATCGGCTCGCGCGGCTGCTCGCCGTCGAGCCAGCGGCGCACCCGGGAGGTGTCCGTGCTGATGTGGTGCGCACCCATCTGACGGGCCCGGCGGTTCACTTGGCGGGCGAGCTCGCCCTTCGACCAGCCGCTGCGCACGAACCACGAACCCAGCTGATCATTGGGGCGCTTGTCAGCGTTCGTACCGCCACCGCCGCTGCCGCCCACCTGGAACGCCCCCATCCCGACCCTGCTGTCGTCTGCGAACCGCCTCCGGGGTGCCGCCCTGTACGGCCTCCCGTCCCGTGAAGTGCCCTGGCGGCCGGGCGGCAGACGGACTGTCATGCCTCCGGCATACCCAACAGCGGGCGCACTCGCGGGGGTTCAAGCACTGAAAGTAATCCTACGATCACTGCTGCCGCGAGGTCGATCCCGGAAACGCCACCATTCGCCACCCCTTCGAATGAACTCCTTTACAGCGCTTCGCGATTCACTTGAACGGGACACCGAGAGAAAAGATGGAGCGATGCGCACAGGGGCGCACGCGCCGCCACGCACTACCCGACGTGCCACACCACGCCACCAGATCGAGGGGGCACCCACGGAGTGACGACACACGGTGATGGCGAGACTCCATGACGTAACCATCGGCGACTGCGACCCGTTGGAGGGAGCATGGGCTTCACGATCGGCGGCATCCTCGACATGCGGTCCGGCTCGCGGCGGCGCGGCCGCGCGTCCGAGTCCACGGCGGTGACGGCGGTGGCGGAGTACACCGGCCTGTGGGGTTGGGACGTGGCCCCCGGCGCCCGGGCGAAGCGGACCGGCGGTGACGGCGTCGGCGCGGCCGAGTGCTCCTGCGGGACCTCCGACTGCCCCTCCCCCGGCGCGCACCCGCTGAACTTCGCCCCCGAGGTGAGGGCCGGGGCCACGCTCCAGGAGGTCACCGCCGCCTGGGGAGAGGTTCCGGGTGCTGCCGTGCTGCTCCCCGTGGGCCGCTCGTTCGATGTGATCGAGGTCGCCGAGCCCACCGGCCGCCACGCCCTGGTCCGGCTGGAGCGCATGGGCCTGCCTCTGGGGCCCGTCGCCGCGACCCCGCACGGGCGGGCGCTGTTCTTCGTCGCCCCCGGCGCCGCCGCCGAGCTCCCCGAGCTGCTCTACCGCATGGGCTGGGACGACGCCGAACTGGATCTGCACGGCCTCGGCCCCGGCCGCCACATCACCGCGCCACCGTCCGATCTGGCCGGCCTGGGGCCGATGCGCTGGCTGCGCCCGCCGACGCTCGACACCGCAGGACGCCCCCCGCAGGCCCGTGTGCTGGTGGGCACCCTCGCCTACGTCTGTCACCGCTCGGCGGGCTGAGAGTCCTCGAGCACCGGGCGGTCCGAGCGGCCCGCGGGCACCGCTCGGCAGTCCCAGCGGCCCCGGTACCGGGCGGTCCGAGCGGCCTCCGGCACGAACCGCGACGCACAGCAGAGCGCCCCGCCGCAGGGAGACCCGCGGCGGGGCGCTCTGCTGTCGCGGGCCGTCGACTCCTCACCCCCAGTCGCTATGACGGCAAGCGGCCGGGCCCACTCGACGGAGTACGCCAAAGGCCCGGCCGCCGGGCGGTGGTCAGTCGCCGATGAGTGCGTCGACAAAGGCCTCCGGCTCGAACGGGGCGAGGTCGTCCGCGCCCTCGCCCAGCCCGACCAGCTTGACCGGCACACCGAGCTCGCGCTGCACCGCGACCACGATGCCGCCCTTGGCGGTGCCGTCCAGCTTGGTCAGCACGATGCCGGTGATGTCCACGACCTCGGCGAAGACCCGCGCCTGGACCAGGCCGTTCTGTCCGGTGGTGGCGTCCAGCACCAGCAGCACCTCGTCGAGCGGGCCGTGCTTCTCCACGACCCGCTTGACCTTGCCCAGCTCATCCATGAGGCCGGCCTTGGTGTGCAGCCGTCCGGCGGTGTCGATGAGGACGACGTCCGCGCCCTCCTGGATGCCTTCCTTGACCGCGTCGAAGGCGATCGACGCCGGGTCGCCGCCCTCCGGCCCGCGGACCGTACGGGCACCGACCCGCTCGCCCCAGGTCTGCAGCTGGTCGGCCGCGGCGGCCCGGAACGTGTCGGCCGCACCGAGCACCACGCTGCGCCCGTCGGCCACGAGCACCCGGGCCAGCTTGCCGGTCGTGGTGGTCTTGCCGGTGCCGTTCACGCCGACGACCATGACGACACCCGGCACCTCCATACCGCCGTCGGTGCGCACGGCGCGGTCGGCGTCGGTGCCGATCAGCTGAAGCAGTTCCTCGCGCAGCAGGCCGCGCAGTTCCTCGGGGGTGCGGGTGCCGAGTACCTTCACGCGCTCGCGCAGCCGCTCGACCAGCTCCTGTGTGGGCGCGACGCCCACATCGGCGGTGAGCAGCGTGTCCTCGACCTCTTCCCAGGTCTCCTCGTCGAGGTGTTCGCGGGAGAGCAGGGTGAGGAGGCCCTTGCCCAGCGTGTTCTGGGACCGGGACAGCCGGGCGCGCAGCCGTACGAGACGGCCGGCCGTGGGCTCGGGGATCTCGACCGGCGGGACCGGCTCGGTGACGATCGGCGCTTCGGCCTCGGGTGCCGCCGTGGCCTGGGCCTCGGGCAGACCGACTTCTTCGATGGTGCGGCGCGGTTCGTCGCGCGGCGTCTCGGCTTCCTCGCCGACATGCGGTTCGGCGGGTGGAGCGGTGATGGTCGGCGCGCTCGGCGGCGCCGAGGGCGGCAGCTGCTTCTTCCTGCGGCTGCCGACCACGAGACCGCTGACCAGGCCGATCGCGACCAGGGCGATGACTACAGCAAGGATGACGATTTCCATAACGCACCCAGTATCAGTCACTCTGGGGGTTCTCCCGCATCTCCCCCCACGGAGTTTCCGCATGCCCCACACGCCCGACGGCGGCGCCCGTGCCCAGAGCGCGATCGAGACCCGCGGCATCGAGCCGGTGCCCGAGCACGAGCGTCACGGACGGGTCCGTGAGCTCTTCCCCACCTGGGTCGCCGCCAACATCAGCGTGCTGCTGCTCACGATGGGCGCGGGTCTGGTCGTCTTCAACGGCCTCAACCTCTGGCAGATCCTGCTGGTGGGCGGCTGCGCGGCCGGCGTCTCGTACGGCATGGTGGGGGCGCTGTCCGTGGCGGGCAAATGGGGCGGCGCGCCCGGTCTGACCCTTTCGCGAGCGACCTTCGGGGTCCGCGGTAACCATCTCCCGGGCATGATCATCTGGGTCGCCCGGTTCGGGTGGGAGACGATCAACGCGGTGACCGGCGCGTACGCCCTTCTCACGATCCTCGACCTGCTGTTCGGGATCGAGAGCGGCACCGCCCTGATCGTGCTCACCCTCGTCGCCTTCGTCGGGTGCACCTTCCTGGTCAGCGGCATGGGCCGCGGGGTGCTGCAGATATGCAATACCTGGTCGACCTATCTCTTCGGCGCCTTCAGCGTGCTGGTGCTGGGGTATCTCGTGGCGAACACCGACTGGGCCGGCGTCCTGTCCCGCCCCGCGGGCGGCACCGCCACGCTGGTCGCCGGTATCGGCACCATCGCGGCCGGCGGTATCAGCTGGGTGCCCTCCGGCCCGGACTTCGCGCGCTATCTGCCGCACAGCGCCTCGGGCCGGCGGATCGTGGCGACGACGGTTTCGGGTGCGGGCCTCGTGGTGGTCCCCATGGTGCTGATGGGGGCGGTGATGGCGGTGAGCGTGCCGGATCTGGCCAAGGCCACCGACCCCGTCTCCTTCCTCGGCGAGGTGCTGCCGGCCTGGCTGGCAGTGCCGTATCTGATCACCGCGCTGGTGGGCATGCTGCTGATCAACAGTCTGTCGATGTACTCGGCCGGGTTCACCGCCCAGACGATGGGCGTCCGGCTGCCGCGCTCGCTCGCGGTCAGCGTCAATGCCGTGATCAGCCTGGTCGGCGGACTGCTGCTGATGCTGGTGGCCAAGAGCTTCTTCGGTTCCTTCATCACCTTCCTCACCCTGCTGGCTGTCTCCTTCTCCGCTTGGATCGGGGTCTTCGCGGTGGACATGGCCCGGCGCCGGGGCCGGGCGGTGCGCTATCACGAGGACGGGCTGCTGCACACCGGCCGCACCAGCCGCTACTGGTACGCGGGCGGATTCGCCTGGCAGGCGGTGCTCGCCTGGAGCGCCGCGCTGGTCGCGGGCCTGTGCTTCACGAAGGTGGACTGGTTCACCGGCCCGCTGGCCACCACCTGGATCGGCGCCAACGGCCTGGGCTGGGCGGCGACCATCCTCATCGCCGCGGCGGCCTTCGCCCTGCTTCCGCCACCCCGGGAGAACGATCCGCGAAGCCGCGCCGAGGGGCCGGACGCCAGGCCCGCCGCGCGGGACCGTACGGGCCAAGCGTCCGCCGACCTGTTCAACTGACGGAACGTCAACTAGCCTCCGCTTCGCCCGCCCACGGCACCCGTTCATGGCGAAGGGGATGCCGGTCATGCCCGTCACGGTCGTCCGGTTCCATCTCGTCGACCCCGCCGCAACGCCCGGGACGCTGTCGCCCCGCTACCGCTCCGCCGTCGGGATGGCCGCCTACGCCGACGAGCGGGGCGTGTCCACATACGGCAGCCATCTGCTGCGCTAGGCGCGCACGTATGCCTCCTGGAGTCCGGGGCGTGGGTGCGCTCCGCCGTGCGGTCCTGCGAGCGCCGCGAGCGTGGCGGAACTGCGGCGCGAGGGGGTCCACCGCATCGTCACGCGCGAGGAAGTGTCTGGCGCTCTCCGCGTCGGCGGGCAGCACGAGCAGTCCGGTGCTGCACCCGCTGTGCGGCGGCACGCCGGTCGAGGAGGGCAAGGCTCATGCTGCACTTGTCCGGCGAACAGGTACTGCCCCGGCTCAGGGAGTGAGCCGGGGCAGCCTGCCGTGAGGAGAGGGGCAGCGGGGGATTTAGCCCATCTCCTCCAACGCCTTGCCCTTGGTCTCCGGCACCCACTTGAGGATGAAGGGGATCGAGAGCACGGCGAAGACCGTGTAGATCACATACGCGCCTGAGAGATTCCAGTCGGAGAGGGACGGGAAGCTCACGGTGATGACCCAGTTGGCCACCCACTGGGCGGAGGCGGCGACGCCGAGCGCAGCGGCGCGGATCCTGTTGGGGAACATCTCGCCGAGCAGCACCCAGACGACCACACCCCAGGAGAGCGCGAAGAAGAGCACGAAGGCGTGGGCGGCGACGAGCGCCACGGTGCCCTGGAGGTCGGGCATCGAGATGGCATCGCCCGTCCCCGTCTTGTACGAGAAGGCCCAGGCGGCCAGGCCCAGCGAGAGCGCCATACCGGCGGAGCCGATCAGGGCGAGCGGCTTACGGCCGATCTTGTCGACGAAGAGCATCGCGATCACGGTGCCGACGATGTTGATGATCGACGTGGTGAAGGAGTAGAGGAAGGAGCTGGTCGGGTCGATACCGACGGACTGCCACAGCGACGACGAGTAGTAGAAGATCACGTTGATGCCGACCAGCTGCTGGAAGACCGAGAGGCCGATACCGATCCAGACGATGGGCAGCAGTCCGGCCCGGCCGCCGAGCAGATCCCGGAAGGTCGACTTCTGCTCGGTGCGCATCGCGGTCTCGATCTCGTCGACGCGGATGTCGAGATCGACCTCCTTGCCCTCGACCTCTCTGAGGACCTCCCGCGCGTCGGCTGTGCGGCCCACGGAGATCAGGAAGCGCGGCGACTCGGGAATCACGAAGGACAGCAGCCCGTAGATCACAGCCGGGACGACCATCACACCGAGCATGACCTGCCAGGCCTCGAGGCCCGCTATCTCACCGCGCTGGTCGCCGTCGGCGATGTTCAGAACGCCCCAGTTGACGAGCTGGGAGAAGGCGATGCCGATGACGATGGCGGCCTGCTGGAAGGAGGCGAGCCGGCCGCGGTAGGCGGGCGGGGCGACCTCGGCGATGTAGGCCGGGCCGATGACGGAGGCCATACCGATGGCGACGCCGCCCAGGACCCGCCACAGGGCCAGGTCCCACAGCGCGGTCGGCACGGCCGAGCCGATGGCGCTCACCGTGAAGAGCAGCGCCGCGATCTGCATCACGCGGATACGGCCGATGCGGTCGGCGATCCGGCCCGCGGCGGCGGCACCGGCCGCACAGCCGATCAGTGCGGCGGCGATGACCTGGGCGAGGGTCGACGAACCGACGTGAAACCGGTCACGGATGGCCTCGACGGCGCCGTTGATCACCGAGCTGTCGTATCCGAAGAGGAAGCCGCCCATCGCGGCGGCGGCCGTGATGAAAATGACGTGGCCGAGATGCTCCGGCTTGGCCTTGCGGCCTTCTGTCGCAGGTGGCTGCGCGGTGCTGGTCAACGTTTACTCCTTGGCCCGGCCGCGTCGCCGGGCATGGGGGGCACTTCCAGTGGGGCGCAACGCCTGGTAGCCACCACTTGAAGGTAAAAGGAACGTTGCAGAGACTATTCTTTCAAGTATCGAAGTCAATAGGTCGTGACCAGAATGTTTCTGAGACCGCCATCAGGGCTCGCGTTCAAGACTTGAAGCTTGCGCGGGAAAGGCTGGTCAGCGCAGCCTCTGGCTGATGACCTTCGAGACCCCGTCGCCCTGCATCGAGACGCCGTACAGGGCGTCCGCGACCTCCATCGTCCGCTTCTGATGGGTGATCACGATCAGCTGCGAACTCTCCTGGAGCTCCTCCATGATCCGGATGAGCCGCTGGAGGTTGGTGTCGTCGAGCGCCGCCTCGACCTCGTCCATCACATAGAACGGGCTCGGCCGGGCCTTGAAGATCGACACCAGCATGGCCACCGCGGTCAGCGACCGCTCACCGCCCGAGAGCAGCGACAGCCGCTTCACCTTCTTGCCCGGCGGCCGGGCTTCGACGTCCACGCCCGTGGTGAGCATGTTGCCGGGGTCGGTGAGGACCAGCCGCCCCTCACCACCCGGGAAGAGCCGCGAGAAGACGCCTTCGAACTCACGGGCCGTGTCCCGGTACGCCTCCGTGAACACCTGCTCGACGCGCTCGTCGACCTCCTTCACCACCTGCAGCAGATCGGCGCGGGTCTTCTTCAGGTCTTCGAGCTGCTCGGTGAGGAACTTGTGGCGCTCCTCCAAGGCCGCGAACTCCTCCAGCGCGAGCGGGTTCACCTTGCCCAGCTGCTGGTACGCACGCTCGGCCGCCTTGAGCCGCTTCTCCTGCTGGCCGCGGACGTAGGGCACCGGCCGGTTGCGCGGGTGCTCCGGGTCGTCCGGCAGCTCCTCGCCCTCGGCGGGCGGGGACGGTGGCACCAGCTGGTCCGGGCCGTACTCCATGACGAGTCCGGCCGGCTCCACCCCCAGCTCCTCCAGCGCCTTGGTCTCCAGCTGCTCGATCCGGAGCCGCTTCTCGGCGCCCAGCACCTCGCCCCGGTGCACGGAGTCGGTCAGCTTGTCCAGCTCCGACTTCAGGTCCCGGCCCCGGTTGCGCTCGGCGACGAGTCCGGCCTCGCGCTCCGCCTTCGCCTGCTCCGCCGCGGCCCGCTCCGCCTCGGCCCGTACCAGCGACACCTCGACATGTGCGAGCAGCTGGCGGGCGCCGTCCGCCACAGCGGAGGCCACGGCGGCCTCATGGCGGAGGCGGGCGCGCCGCTGCTCCGCTCGCGCCCGTGCCTCACGCTCGGCGCGCGCCCCCCGGTCGAGCGCGTCGGCCCGCCCCGCGAGCCCCTTGAACCGCTCCTCGTGGGTACGGACCTGGAGCCGCGCCTCCATCTCCGTCTGCCGGGCGTTGGCGCCGTCGGCGGCGAGCCGGTCCCGTACGGAGGTGTCGGGCTCCTCCGTCCCGTGCGCGAGCGTGGACTCCTCCTCGGCCACCATGAGCCGCTCGGTGAGCTCCTCGACCTCCGCCTCGGCGTTGAGCAGCGCTTCCTCGGCCCTGGCCGCGGCAGCGGTCATCCGCTCGGCCTCGCCGGCCGCCCCCCGGGCCTGGCCGGCCAGCCGCCCGAGCGACTGGGCGACCGTCGACTTCTCCCGGTCAGCGGCGCTGCGCCGTGCGGCCAGCTCCTCGACACGCTCGGCGCATGCGGTGCGACGCTCCCCTGCCCGGCGCTGTTCCCCGGCCAGCTCCTCGCACCGTACGGCCAGCTCCTCCAGCTCGGCCGCCGCCTCGTCGACGGAGGCCTGCACCTCGAGGAGGCTGGGTGCGCCGGCGGAACCGCCGTGCGCGAAGTGCGTCCCGAGCAGATCGCCCTCACCGGTCACGGCAATCAGCTCCGGCCGCGCGACGAGCAGGTCCTCGGCGTCCTCCAGGGTCCCGACGACCACGACATCGCGCAGCAGTCTCCGTACGGCAGGCATGAGGGCGGCCGGACCGCTCACAAGATCCGCGGCATACGGCCGAACGGCGGGCCTCGGCTCCTCGGCGGCCTGCGGCTCACCGGCTTCCGCCATGCGCCGCTCGCTCGGGAGGGCAGGGGCGCCCGAGACCGGGGACTCCACGGCCGAGGAATCCATGGCCAAGGGCTGCCTGGCCGAGAGATCCCCGTTCGGGGACGCCGTGGCCGGGGGTTCCGGACGGGCACCGCCGACCGTGGCGGAGGGAGCGCCGGCGCCGTACTCGGCGGTCTCACCGGTTCCGTCCGAGGAGTCCCCGGTACCGCCCAGCACCAGGGCCGCGCGGCCCGCGTCCTGCTTGCGGAGCAGACGCAGCGCGTCGGCCGCCGTGGCCGGGTCGGCGACGGCGATCGCGTCGGCGGCCGCCCCCAGGGCGGCCGCGACCGGCACCTCGAAGCCTTGAGCGACCGTGAGGAGTCCGGCGGCGGGACCCAGCAGCCCGGTGAGGCGGTCGGCGGCGCCCAGCAGGGCCCCCGTACCGTCCTTGCGGCGCAGGCCGAGGGCCAGGGCCTCATGGCGGGCGGCAGTCGCGGCGCGCTTGCGCTCGGCGGTGGTGACGGCCTCCCGCGCAGCGCTCAGTGCGGACTCGGCCGCGGCCAGTTCGAGTTTGGCCTGTTCATGCTGCCCGGTGAGTTCCGCGTCATCCGCGTCGAGCCCGTCGACCTCGGCCTTGAGCTGCTCGTACTCCTCCTGGGCCGTGACCGCCCGCTCCTGCGCCTCGTCCCGGGCGCGCGCCAGCCGGTCGATCTCGGACTTGGCCGACCCCGCGCGGCTGCGGGCAGCGTTGACCTGCCCGTGCAGCCGCGCCAGCCCTTCGCGCCGGTCGGCGATGGCCCGTGCCACGTCCTTGAGCCGCCGCTCCTCCAGCGCCAATTCGCGCTCCAGTTCGGCCCGATGGGCGACCGTGTCGTCCAGTGCCCGGTGGGCGGCCTCCATCGCGGCTTCCAGCTCCGCCTCCTGCTCGCGGATCCGGGCCGCTTCCCGCTCCATGTCCTCGGGGTCGCGGCCCCGGCGCTCCTCGGCCGGGGCGGATGTCGCGCTCTTCACCCGTGCGTCCGCGAGACTGATCGTGCCGCGCACCCGCTCGGCCAGCTGCGACAGCTCGTACCAGGTCTGCTGCGCCCGCTGGAGCCGCGGGGCCAGCGCGCCCACCTCCTGTTCGAGCGCCGCCTCACGCTGGAGCGCCGCACGCAGATCGGCCTCGGCGGCCTCCTTGCGCTGCTTGAGCGCCGCCTCGTCGGCGACCTCGGCACGCAGCGCCTCCCGCAGGGTCACCAGGTCGTCGGCGAGCAGCCGGAGCCTGGCGTCCCGCAGATCGGCCTGGATGACGGCCGCCCGCCGCGCCACGGCGGCCTGCCGTCCGAGCGGCTTGAGCTGCCGCCGCAACTCATCCGTCAGATCCTGGACGCGCGCCAGATTGGCCTGCATCGCGTCGAGCTTCCGCAGCGCCTTCTCCTTGCGCTTGCGGTGCTTGAGGACGCCCGCCGCCTCCTCGATGAAGGCCCTGCGACCCATGGGGTCGGCGTGGAGGACGGAGTCGAGCTGCCCCTGGCCGACGATGACATGCATCTCCCGGCCGATGCCGGAATCGGACAGCAGTTCCTGAATGTCGAGGAGTCGGCAGGTATCGCCGTTGATCTGGTATTCGCTGCCGCCGTTGCGGAACATGATCCGCGTAATGGTGACCTCGGCGTAGTCGATGGGCAGCGCGCCATCGGCATTGTCGATGGTGAGGGACACCTCGGCCCGGCCGAGCGGCGGCCGGCCGGTGGTCCCGGCGAAGATGACGTCCTCCATCTTGCCGCCGCGCAGCGACTTGGCTCCCTGCTCGCCCATGACCCAGGACAGTGCGTCCACGACGTTCGATTTGCCGGAACCGTTGGGGCCCACCACACAGGTGATGCCCGGCTCGAAGCGCAGCGTCGTGGCCGAAGCGAAGGATTTGAACCCGCGCAGGGTCAGGCTCTTGAGGTGCACGCCGTCGGACTCTACCTTCGCGTTCGGGTTTCACCAGGGAGTTTCACCGGGGGAAACGCAGGGCACATCAGTCGGTAGGGGAGGCGCCTCTGATCCGGCGGAAAAGAAAGAAGGGACGCCCAGGGCGTCCCTTGCAGATTCTCAAGCGGCTGACGTGCAGCCCGACCGGCCTAGGGCTGTGGTCAGGTGAGCGCAGGCTCCGCCTGGGGTACGTCGATGTCAATGCTGCCGAGCAGCGATTCACCGTGGTGCGCGGCGGCGGACAGCGCGTCGTTCTCGGCCTGAATCCGTACGAGCTCGGACTCGAGGTCCTGGACACGCTGCTGAAGCCGTCGCATCTCGGCGAGGAGTCGCGGGTCGGAGCCGCCGACGTAACCGAGAAGCGCCTTTGCCATGATGGATGGTCCTCCACACTGAGTGACCGACCGAAGCGGTGTGGGTCGTGAGGGAATGTCGCACCCGCGTGTCTGTCATCACCAACGATCTCAATGTCAAACAGGTAGGGTGCGCGGGGATTCCAGCGTCTCACCAAATGTATTGAGGGTCAACACGATCACACCCCGTATCCTCGGGTGACCTGGGAGCGCGCGGCGGCTCACTGCGCGGCGCTGCTCTCTCCAGGGGGCCCGCGGGGCGTGGAGATCATCTCTTGGATCGCAGCCTTGCACGACCTCGCGTTCTTGGCAACCACCAGGTCATCGCTCCCCCGCGCACGTGCCCACGGCACTTCCGGGGCCCTTTCCGGACCATTCGGCGCCCGCACCGGCGCCGGCGCTCAGCGGATCGCGAAGCTGTCGTAGGCGCCCCGCGGGGTGTCCCAGATCTCCGTGACGCCGTCGACCCGCCCGGGCGTGTCGCCGGCGCGCAGCCAGTCGAGCAACTTCTCACAGCTGTGCCGGGACCCCTCGGCGACCACCTGGACCCGCCCGTCGGCCAGATTCGAGGCGAAGCCACGGAGGTCGCCGATCTCCAGGGCGTTCGCCCGGGTGAACCAGCGGAAGCCCACCCCCTGGACACGACCGCGGACCCAGACGATGAGCCGGACATCTTCGTTCATGTGTGCACGCTAACCGGCCAATTACTCAGTGAGCAGTTCGCCCCCATCCGTGGTGGCGTACAGTCGCCGCTCAACGAACCTCACTCGTACGAGTGAGGCATGGTGACGTCGAGCATGTGGAGGAAGGCAGCGATGGGCCGCCACCGACGCACTGTCCCCACCGGGCTTCCGGACCGGTCCGCGGGCCGGCACCGGGGGGCGCGCCATGTCGCCGCGCCCGTGCGGACGGGCCTTCTGGGCGTGTCCGCCGCTGTGGCGATGGGCGCGGTCGCCGTGGCCTCCGGGCTGCTGCCGGGCCAGGGCGACGACTACACGCTGGGCGGGGGCAACGACCCCGGTGGCCGGGTACGGGCCGGGGGACTGCCGGACCTGGAGACCCAGGGCCCACCCTCCGCCACCCCGACCGGCCGGACCTCCGTACCCGCGGACCGCGGAAGCGAGCGCAGCCAGGGCCCCAGCTCCTTGCCTTCGGCGTCGCGGACCCAGGGCAGGCCCTCCGCCACCACTCCGACGCCGCAGCGGCCCAGCACCGAGCCCGAGGACCGCGGCGCCGGTACCCCGCGCCCCTCCCGTACGGCGACCGTGGTGCCGGAGAAGTCCGCGTCCGCCGCGCCGCAGGCGCCCGCCGACGAGACGGGCGCCGAATCCGAGGTGCTGACCCTGGTGAACCGCGAGCGGGCGCGGGCGGGCTGCCGGCCGGTGACCGCCGACCGGAAACTCGCAGGGCTGGCCGAGGAGTACAGCGAGGACATGGCCGAACGGCACTTCTTCGACCACACCGACCCGGATGGCGCCAACCCCTGGGACCGCGCGAAGCTCCTGGGCATCGGCGGTCTCGGCGGCGAGAACATCGCGCGAGGACAGGGCGACGCCCAGGCGGTGATGGACGCCTGGATGGGCAGCCCGGGGCACCGCGCCAACATCCTCAACTGCGACTACCGGACTCTGGGGGTCGGCGCGCACTTCGCCGACGGCGGTCCCTGGTGGACGCAGGACTTCGGCTTCTGAACGCCCGCCCGGCCCCGAGCGCAGCGCGCTGCGGCGTGAGTCCTGGGACTGCGGCACGGAGGATCGCACCGCGGCGTGGGGACGGGCCGCGTGTTACGGCGTGGGGGCCGTCGGCCGGCGACGCGGTACGGTCGCCCGCCACAGCCGCACGCAGGAGAGCAGCGCCGCCGCGAGCAGCAGCAGATTTCGCAGCCCCACCACCGCGGCGCCCTGCCAGGAGCTGTTGATGACCGCGCCGAAGAACAGCGGATAGTCGACCGTCGTCACCGCCGTCACGAGCAGCAGCAGCACCGCGACCGGGCGCTGGGTGGTCCGTCCGGCGGTCAGACAGACCGCGGCGAGCCCGATCAGCCAGATGAGGTACTGCGGGCTGATCACGCGGCTGGTGGCTGTGAACAGCAGCACGGCCGCGAGCGCGGCGTCGTACGGCGTCGCGTCGGTCCAGCGGCGCGCCCGCAGCCGCCACAGCAGCAGCCAGCCGAAGGCCACCGCGGTGAGCAGGACCGACCCGAGGGCCACCACCGAGACGTACGGCCCGACGAATTCGAACGAGCCGTACTGGTGCTTCACCCGTCCCGGCCATCCGAGGGCGCGCGCCGCGTGCAGTGCCGCGCCGCCCATCGACTCGATCTCCACACCCCGCTCCTGCTGGGCGAACAGGAAGTCGAAGGCGCCGCGGAAGCCGGCGCCGAGCAGCACGAGGAGGGCCCCGGCGGACACCGTGAGCGCGAGCCAGGCCTCGCGGGTGGTCCGGCCGCGCGGCGTGCCCAGCACGGTGAGCACCGGCCACACCTTGATCACCGCGGCCAGGCCGGCCAGCGCACCGCCGAGCCCCGGCCGCCCGGCGAGTGCGAGCAGCCCCAGCACGGTGATTCCGGTGACGAGGACGTCGTAACGGGCGTACGGCAGGCTCAGCAGCAGCGGCAGACCGAGCGCCCACACCCAGGCCCCCGCGAGGCTCTTTCCCCTGCCCCGGCGCACGGCCCCCACCAGTGCCAGCAGCACCACGGCGTCGGAGGCGAGCATGACCAGGACGAATCCCTGGAGATAGCTGGCCACGGGCACCAGACCGGGTGCGACCATCACCAGCGCGGCCCCCGGCGGATACTGCCAGGCGACGTCGCCGACAGGGAAGGATCCGCCCCGCAGCCGCCCGTCCCAGCGGTGGTAGAGCGTATGGACCTCGCGGGCGATGTCGCCGTGGCCCTGGCGGAGGAGCGCGAGCATCACCAGCCGGGAGGCCAGCCAGTACGCGGCGAGGAGGAACCACTCACGGGGCCAGGTCCGGGGCCGGTGCCAGCTGATACGGCTCATGGGCGCACCCGCCGGTCCGGTGCGGCCGGCCTTCGGCGTCGCGGGGGCTTCGCCATCCGTCATCGGCTGTTCCGGGCCAACCACCGTGGGCGCGTCCGTCACCATCGCCTCCGCATACGCAGATGAGGAATCCCTGAAACGGGACAAACCTCACTGAATATAGGCAATCCACACCTCTGTGTGGATCACCCGCGCCGGGCCCTCAGCGGGGAGTCAGCACCCTGCGCGCCGGAGGGCGCTGGCAGCGGGGGCAGTAGTAGCTGGAACGGTTCATCCAGGGGCGGCGCCGGACGGCGGTCCCGCAGCGGCGGCAGGGCTCGTCCTCGCGGCCGTACACGTCCAGGGAACGGTCGAAGTACCCCGACTCGCCGTTCACATTGACGTAGAGGCTGTCGAAGCTGGTCCCGCCGACGGCGAGGGCCGCGTTCATCACGTCCCGTACGTGGCCGAGGAGTTCGGCGCTGCGGGGCCGGGTCATGGTCGCGGTCGGCCGCTCGTAGTGGATCCTCGCCCGCCACAGCGCCTCATCGGCGTAGATGTTGCCGACCCCGCTGATGAGGGACTGGTCGAGCAGCGCGCGTTTGACGGTCGTCCGGCGGCGGCGCAGCGCGGCGTGGAACCCGGCCTCGTCGAACTCGGGGTCCAGCGGGTCGCGGGCGATGTGCACGATGGCGTCTGGCAGCCCGTCCGGGTCGCCGGGGACCTGGGTGTGCAGCGACAGTCCGCCGAACGTCCGCTGGTCGACGAAGCGGAGCTCGGTGCGGTCGTCATCGGCGAACCGGACGCGTATGCGCAGATGGGTCTCGTCGGGTGCGTCCTCGGGCTGTACGAGCAGCTGGCCGCTCATCCCGAGGTGGCCCAGCACCGACGTACCGGTGCCCTCGACGGGGATCCAGAGGTACTTGCCGCGGCGGTGTGCCGTGCCGAGGCGGCGGCCCACGAGCCGGTCGGCGAAGTCGGCCGCACCCGCCAGGTGGCGGCGGATCGCACGGGCGTGCCGGACCTCGACCGAGGTGACCGTGCGGCCGGAGATCCACCGCTCCAGTCCGCGGCGCACGACCTCGACCTCGGGCAGCTCTGGCACGGGGGGCCTCCTCCGGAGGGGTTCAGTAGGCGCGCGAGCGCGCACCTGGGTCCGGCGGTGCCGCACGGAGACAGGCCGGGCGGCTCTCGCCGGAACGTGTGCCGCCCATCCACCCCGGTCAGGGGCGGATGGGCGGCCGGAAGTCTCGCGCCGGAGCGCGATCAGCGGACGGCGCGCGAGGCGCCGGACGGTCTGCCGGCCGAGGCGGTACGGTCCGCGGCCTGTGAGGCATCGGCCTCCGCCCGGGGCGCCCCGGTGGGGCGCTCGTCCGGCTCCGCCGAGGACTCCGCGGCGGAGCCGTCGGCCGCGCCTGTCGCTTCGGCGGCCGTGACGGCTGCCGAAGCGTCCGCGGCCTCGCGGATGGCGAGCCAGGCCGCCTCCGCCGCCTGCTGTTCTGCTTCCTTCTTGCTGCGGCCGGTGCCGGTGCCGTACGCGACACCACCGACGCGGGCAGCAGCCGTGAAGGTCTTCTCGTGGTCGGGGCCCGTCTCGGAGACCAGGTACTCGGGAACGCCGAGTCCCTCCGTGGCGGTGAGCTCCTGCAGGCTGGTCTTCCAGTCCAGGCCGGCACCGAGGTTCGAGGACTTCTCGATCAGCGGGTCGAAGAGCCGGTGCACCAGCTCCGCGGCCGCTTCCAGCCCCTGGTCCAGATAGACGGCGCCGATCACCGCTTCGAGGGTGTCGGCGAGGATGGAGGCCTTGTCCCGGCCCCCGGTGCCCTCTTCGCCCCGGCCGAGCCGGATGAAGGAGCCCAGTTCGAGGCCGCGGCCGACCTCCGCCAGCGCACGCGAGTTGACCACCGCGGCCCGCAACTTGGCCAGCTGGCCTTCGGGCAGGTCGGGGTGGATGCGGTACAGCGTGTCGGTGACCACCAGGCCGAGCACGGAGTCCCCGAGGAATTCGAGGCGCTCGTTGGTGGGCAGACCGCCGTTCTCGTATGCGTACGAGCGGTGGGTCAGCGCACGCACCAGAAGGGCGGACTCGAGGTGATACCCGAGCCGCCCTTCCAGAAGCGTGTGGGACGAGGCCGTGTCCGCCTGCTGCGCCGGGGCACCCCCGCGTTTACGGGGAGGAGTCGGCGTGTTGGCGTCTGACATGAAGCCTGTCACCCGCCGATCAGACCTCGAGGACCTGGCGGCGGTTGTAGGTGCCGCAGCTCGGGCACGCGATGTGCTGCTGCTTCGGCTCGTGGCAGCGCTCGCACGCCACCAGGGTGGGGACCGCAGCCTTCCACTGCGACCGGCGGTGGCGCGTGTTGCTGCGCGACATCTTCCGCTTCGGAACAGCCACGGCTACTTCTCCTGCTTCTTGTCGACGCCCGCTTCGGCGCCGCCCATATCGTCCTTCTCGCCGCCCTGGATGGTCTCGGCGAGTCCCTGCAGTGCCGCCCAACGGGTGTCGACGGCGTCATGGTGGTGGTCCGGGTCGTCCGCGAGCCGCGCCCCGCAGTCGGGGCACAGTCCGGGGCAGTCCTCCCGGCACACCGGCTGCAGCGGCAGTGCGAGCACCACCGCGTCCCGCAGCACGGGTTCGAGGTCGAACAGGCCGTCCTCGAGGAAGAGCATGTCCTCGTCCTCGGAGTCGTCGCCGGATTCCGTCTCGCGGGTCCGGTGATCGGCGTCGGGGTAGGAGAACATTTCCTGGAAGTCCGTCTCGAGCTCTCGCCCCAGCGGATCCAGACACCTTACGCACTCGCCTGTCAGCGGTGCACGGGCGGTGCCCGTGACGAGCACCCCCTCCATGACCGACTCCAGGCGGATGTCGAGCTCCACGGTCACGCCGTCGGGGACCCTGATGACCTCGATACCGAGATCGCCCGGTGCCTCGACCGAGCGGGAGAGCCGCTGGAGCGCACCCGGCCGCCGCCCCAGCTCATGTGTGTCGAACACGAGCGGGTTGCGATGGTCGAGACGGGCGTTCAGGGCTTCCTGCTTTCTACGCTGCGGTACCGGCGGCCCGATGCCGAAGCGAAGCGGGCAGCCGAGATCGCGGACGTACGCGCGACCGAACAGCCAGGATACTGGACGGCTCGCCGGAGACCCAATCCGCTCCGGGGCGACCGGTCAGCGGCCCTGCTCGTACTGGCGCAGCTGGTCGAGGTCGATCATGCTCGTGTCGAAGAGGCTCGCCTCGTCGAGCGCGGCGGCCTGCTGCTGTTGCTGCTGTTGCAGGTGCTCGTGCTGTTGCAGGTGCTCGTGCTGTTGCAGCTGCTCGTGCTGTTGCTGCTGTTGTTGCTGCGGGGCGTAGCCGGTGTTCGGGTCGTACGCCTGCTGGTAGCCGTACGGGTCCTGCTGCTGGTAGCCGTACGCATCCTGCTGGACGTAGCCCTGGTAGGCGTACGGGTCCTGCTGGTAGGCCGCGGCGTAGTAGTCCTGCTGGGGCTTCTGCTGGGGCTGCTGGGGCTGCTGGGGCTGCTGGGGCTGCGGCGGCAGCTCGGGCTGCTGAAGCTGCTGGGGCAGCTGCACCGGCATGTCCTGCTGCTGCGCGGGCACCTCCTGATGCTGCGGCATCCGCTGCGGCCCGCCCTCGGGCCCGGCCAGGCCCGCCAGGTAGTCCGCGTCGCTGGTCTGCGGCGCCTGGACGACTCCGTCCTGGGCCGCCATATGTGCCCCCAGCTCGTCCGCGGCCTGCCGCCCGTGCAGCTTCTGCCGGCCGCGGCCGACCGCCTCGAGGGTCTTGGAGAGCACGGCCTCGAAGGCGCCGAGCTTGGTGTCCACATAGGCGTCGGCCCGGTCACGGAGGGTGGCCGGGTCGGCGCTGCGCTCGGGGGCGTCCTCGTCCTCGTAGCCCTGTTCGTCCAGGCCGGGCCCGCGGCCGAGCAGCTTCTCGCGGCCGCGGTCGACGGAGCCGAGGGTCTTGGTGAGGACGACCTCGAAGTTGGCCAGCTTGCTGTCGACGTAATCGTCGGCCTCGGCGCGGATCTCCTCGGCCTCGCGACGGGCCTCGGCGAGGATGCGGTCGGCCTCCTCCTGGGACTGCCGGGCGACCTCGGTGTCGGAGATCAGCGAACCGCGCTGGGCGCGCGCGGACTCGAGGATCCGCTGGGCCTCCAGCTGGGCCTCCTCGACCATCCGGTCGCGGCCGCCGATCAGCTCCTGCGCCTGGGCGAGGGAGCCGGGAAGGGCGGCACGCACCTCTTCGAGCATGGCCAGCAGCTCGGCGCGGTTGACCACACAGGAGGCCGACATGGGCATGGACCGGGCGCTGCCGATGGTCTCGACGATCTCGTCGAGCTTCTTCTGCACGTCCACTGAGGGTTGCTCACAGTCTTGTCTGGCCGGGGTCCGGGGTTCCCCCGGGAGGACCAGCTGGCCGATGGGTCGGGACGGGACGACTGTACGGCCATAGGGCACTCCGCCGACACCTGCTGACAGGACGTCAGCTCAGCTGGGGCTCAGTTCCGCTCCGCGAGGCGCTCCGTGAGGGCTTCGAGGACCAGCGGCGGCACCAGGTGCGAGACATCGCCGCCCCAGGCCGCGACCTCCTTGACCAGGCTGGAGGAGAGGAAGCTGTAGGTGGGGTTGGTGGGGACGAAGAGCGTTTCGACACCGGAGAGCCCGTTGTTCATCT
The DNA here is from genome assembly GCF_052245415.1 of Streptomyces sp. 8N706. Classification (NCBI taxonomy): domain Bacteria; kingdom Bacillati; phylum Actinomycetota; class Actinomycetes; order Kitasatosporales; family Streptomycetaceae; genus Streptomyces; species Streptomyces sp. 8N706. The sequence continues at coordinate 21,807 of NZ_JBQQBW010000046.1, forward strand.
GGGCCATCTGGAGTTCGTAGTCGAAGTCGCTCACCGCGCGGAGGCCCTTGACGATGGCCGGGATGTCGCGCTGTTTGCAGAAGTCGACGAGCAGGCCGTGGAAGGCCTCGACCTGGACGTTGCCGTACTCCGCGGTGACCTGGCGGAGGAGATCGATCCGCTCGTCGACGGTGAACAGGCCCTGCTTGGACTTGTTGATCATCACGGCCACGTGCACGACGTCGTACAGCTTGGACGCACGGCCGATGATGTCGAGGTGTCCGTTGGTGACGGGGTCGAAGGACCCCGGACAGACTGCGCGGCGCAACAGTGGTTCCTCGCTCTCCGGTCCGTTCATGACACGCTGGGGGGTGTCGCAGTGGGGCGCGTCGGGGCGGCGCGACCGTACCAAAGCGTGCCCTCGCCGTAACGACGGGCCCGCAGCCCCTCGAACCCGGCGGGCCACCGGAATTCGCCACCCCGGGTGCTGCGCTCCACGGTGGCGAGCGCGTCCTCCGCAAGCCAGCCCTTGTCGCGGAGTGTGAGCAGAATCTCGCGCAGATCGTCGTCGGTGACCCCATAGGGCGGGTCCAGGAAGACCACGTCGTACGGGGCGCCGGGAGCCGGTCCGGCGAGCACCTGCTCGGCCTTGCCTGCGCGCACCTCGGCGCCCGGCAGACCGATCGCCCGGACGTTCTCGCGGATGACGCGGGCCGCCCGGGCGTCGGCCTCGACCAGCAGGACATGCCCGGACCCGCGGGAGAGAGCCTCCAGGCCGACGGCGCCCGAGCCCGCGTAGAGGTCCAGGACCCGGGTGCCGTGCAGGCTGCCCAGCAGCGACTCCAACGTGGAGAACATGCCCTCGCGCGCCCGGTCGGAGGTGGGGCGGGTGCCGGTGCCCGGCGGTACGGCCAGGCGGCGTCCGCCGGCGACTCCGGAGATCACGCGGGTCATGGGGTCGGGTCCTTCGTCGTGGGGCGGCGGCCGGCGTGGCCGCTGCCTTCCACGATATGGCTTCCGTCCTGTGCGGTTGCGCGTCAGTCCGGGTGCGGGCGCGGTGGTGCTGCTCCGGTCCCGTGCGGTTGCGCGTCGGTCCCGGGCGTTGCGTGTCGGTCCCCGTGCGGTTGGGCCGCGGTCCCGGGCGCTGGCGTCCGTCCCGCACCGACTCCTCCACCGCCCCGACGAGAGCCGGGGAGGCGTACCGCGGCCAGGACAGGCAGCCGTCCGGCGGGCAGTACTCCGGGCGGCGGGGTCGTGGCCGAGTTCACGGAGCTTGATGCGCACCGGGTCCGGGGGTCGGCCGGAGCGGGCGGCTGTCCGGGCGATCGTCCCGCCCTCGTGGAAGCGCTGGGTGAGGCCCTCCTCGTGCTGAGGCACCCACGGGCGCCGTGGCCGGGGAACAGCTCGCGCAGGACGTCCCGGTCCGGAATCGGTTCGGCGACGTCGGCGACGAGCGCGAGGGCGCGCAGGGCGCGGTCGAGGGCGATACAGCGGCGGTACGTCGGTGAGCGGCAGGGTCAGTGCGCCGGAGGCGAGGGGCCGCTCCGGGATGTCCGCCGGCCGATGAGGGTCAGGGGCACGGTGGAGTCCTCGTCGCCGGCGGGCTCGGTCCGGAAGGCCTCGTCGCCGAGCGGCAGTTCGTTCAGATACCTCAATGCCGGGAAAGCAGCTCCTATGACCCAAGTCCCCCCATCTGCTGATGAATCGGCTCGTACTGTTCCCATGCTCCCAGAGTGGTCCGACACTTCAGCCGCGCGCCGACCCGCCCTCGGTCACCGCCCGGGATCAGCCCTTGTCCAGGTACTGCTCGCGTCCGGCGTCCAGCAGGGCGTCCAACGCGGTACGCAGCTCCGGGAGTCCGGTGAGGTCCGGGTCGGCGGAGACGATCGCCACCGCCTCCTCGCGGGCGGCCGCGATCACGTCCTCGTCCTCGATGACAGCGAGCATCCGCAGGGAGGATCGGACTCCCGACTGGGCCTGGCCGAGCACATCGCCCTCCCGGCGCTGCTCCAGGTCGATCCGGGACAGTTCGAAGCCGTCGAGGGTGCTCGCGACCGCGTCGAGCCGGGCCCGGGCGGGGCTCGCCTCCGGCATCTCGGTCACGAGCAGACACAGCCCGGGGGCGCTGCCGCGGCCCACCCGCCCGCGGAGCTGGTGCAACTGGGAGACGCCGAACCGGTCGGCATCCATGATCACCATCACCGTGGAGTTGGGCACGTTCACCCCGACCTCGATGACCGTGGTCGCGACCAGCACGTCGACCGTGCCCGCGGCGAACCGGCGCATCACGTCGTCCTTGGCGTCCGGCTGCATCCTGCCGTGCAGGACCTCCACCCGCAGACCGCTCAGCGGGCCCTTGGTGAGCTGGTCGGCCACCTCGAGGACGGCCAGCGGCGGGCGGCGCTCGGCCTCGTCCTCCGGGGACTTCCGCACGGCCTTGTCGTCCTCCTCGTCGCCGATCCGCGGGCACACCACGTACGCCTGGTGGCCGCCCTCGACCTCCTCCCGCACCCGCTCCCAGGTGCGCTCCAGAAAGCGCGGTTTGTCCTTGGCGGGGACGACATGGCTGGCGATCGGCGAGCGCCCGGCCGGCAACTGGTCGAGAACCGAGGTCTCCAGATCGCCGAAGACGGTCATGGCGACGGTGCGCGGGATCGGTGTCGCCGTCATCACCAGCAGATGGGGCGGCTGCTTGCCCTTGGAGCGCAGGGCGTCGCGCTGCTCGACGCCGAAGCGGTGCTGCTCATCGACCACGACGAGGCCCAGGTCGTGGAACTGGACCTTGTCCTCGATCAGCGCATGCGTCCCGATGACGATCCCGGCTTCGCCGGTGGCGAGGTCGAGCAGCGCCTTACGGCGGGCGGCGGCGCCCATCGAACCCGTGAGAAGCACGACCTTGGTGGCCTGTTCCGCTCCGCCGAGCATCCCGCCCTCGGCCAGCTCGCCCATCATCTCGACGACGGACCGGTGGTGCTGCTGGGCCAGGACCTCGGTCGGCGCGAGCATCGCGGCCTGCCCGCCCGCGTCCACCACGCCGAGCATCGCCCGCAGCGCCACCATCGTCTTCCCCGAGCCGACCTCGCCCTGGAGGAGGCGGTGCATGGGGTGTTCGGTGGCGAGATCGTCGAAGATCTCCGCCGACACGGTCCACTGCCCCTCGGTCAGCGTGAAGGGGAGCTTGGCGTCGAAGGCGTCCAGCAGACCGCCCTCCGGCGGGACACGGGGCGCGGCGGGTGCCTGCGCATCGGCGTACCGCCGCCGGGCCAGCGCGGTCTGGAGGACGAACGCCTCGTCCCACTTGAGGCGGGCACGGGCCTCGGCGAGGTCTGCCCTGGTACGCGGGCGGTGGACTTTGCGCAGGGCCTCGGGGAGCGTGCTCAGGCCGCGGTTCTCCCGCAGCGTGGCGGGCAGCGGGTCGGCGAGGTCCCGCCAGCCGTCCGCCTCGAAGGTGTCGAGCACCGCGCCGACCGACTTGGCGATCCTCCAGGAGGGGAGCTGCTTGCAGGCGGGGTAGAGCGGCAGCAGTTGGTGGGCGAAGCTGTCCACCGCCTCGGCGCCGCTGTCCCGGTCCAGCAGCTCGTAGTCGGGGTGGGCGAGCTGGCGGGTGCGGTTGAAGACCGAGACCTTGCCCGCGAACATGCCCCGCCGCCCGGGCAGCAGTTCACGCTCGTGGTGGTGGGCGGCCCGGCCGAAGAAGACAAGGGTGAGCGAGCCGCTGCCGTCGGTGACGACGACCTCCAGCCGGACTCCCTTGCCGCGGTTGAAGGTCTTCTTGGCGGCCTTGGCGACCTGGGCGACCACGGTGACGTGCTCGTCCAGGGGCAGGTCGGCGAGCCGGGTCAGCTCGCCGCGCTCGGCGTACCGCCGCGGGTAGTGGTGCAGCAGGTCGCCCACGGTGTGCAGGCCGAGCTGGTCGGCCATCACCTTCGCGGTGCTGCCGCCGACCGTCTTCTTCAGGGATTCATCCAGCGCGGGCACGCTGTCCATTGCACACCATGGGTGTGACAGGACGTCCTGTGCGACTCGGCTCACGCGGCGCTCGCCGCTGCGGCTCAACTCACCCGAGGCACACCCGAGGCACACCCGAGGCTCATTCGACGCCGATGAGCAGCGGTACGGAGGGCTGCCCGCCCCGGTACACCACCGTGTCGACGGCGAGGTGGTGCTCGCGTACGTGTGCCTCCAGACGGTCGGCGAGGTCGTCGGGGATGCCGGAGCCCAGCACGAGCGTGACCATCTCCCCGCCGGCGGCGAGCATCCGGTCCAGTACGGTCATGGCGGTTCCGGTCAGATCGGGGCCGATCACCGCGACGTCGCCGTCGACCAGGCCGAGTACGTCCCCGGCCTGGCAGACGCCTGCCATGGTCCACGACTGGCGCTCCGCGACGGCCAGTTCGGCGTACCGGGTGGCGCCGGCGGCCGAGGTCATCGCGACGACGTCCTCGTCGAAGCGGCGGCCGGGCTCGTGCACGGCCAGCGCGGCGATGCCCTGGACGCTGGAGCGGGTGGGGATGAGGGCGACCCGCATGCCCTCGGCGCGCGCCTGCTCCGCGGCCGCGGCGGCGGTGTGCCGCAGGGACGCGTCGTTGGGCAGCAGGACGATCTCGCGCGCGTGGGCCCGGCGGATGGCCTGGACGAGCTCGCCGCTGGCGGGCGGCTCCCCGGGGCGCGCGGTGACCACGTTCGCGCCCGCGTCCCGGCAGAGCCCGGCGAGCCCCTCGCCGGGCACGACGGCGATGATGACGCGCTGTGTCCGCTCCCGGCCGGCCGCGTCGTACTCCGCGCGCGCTTCCCCCGCCAGTGCGGCTGGTGCGCGGTCCTGGGCCCGGTCCGGCGCGGCGGAGGCGAAGTGGGTGATACGGATCCGGTACGGACGGCCAGCGTGGAGACCCGCCTCCACGGCCGCGCCCGCGTCGTCGACATGGACGTGGACGTTCCACAGCCCGTCCCCGCCGACCACGACGAGGGAGTCGCCGAGGGCGTCGAGCCGGGTGCGGAGGGTGGCGACGGCGTCGTCGTCCGCCTCCAGCAGATAGATCACTTCGTAGGCGGGGCCGGTACGGAGCCCCTCGCCGAGGCGGCCGGAGAGAGCAGCGGGCCCGCGGGCGCCGGGCGGGCAGCCGGCGGGGGTCGCAGTCGCCCGGTGGCTCTCGTCGCCGGGAAACCCGGACGGCCCAGGGCTTCCGTGGCCGCGCTCCCCGGCCGTCGTCCCCACAGTGGCCGCATCCGCCGGAGGCGTCGTCGACCGCTCCTCCACGGCCGCACCGGAAAGGGCGGAGTGGGCGGGGTGTGCCGGAGCGAGGGCGGTCCGGCCGGGAGCCGTGAGCCGCGCCGTGGAGGCAACCGCCGCCGCGCCCCTTCCGGATACGGCGCTTCCTGATTCGGCGCTTCCTGATTCGGGCGCGGCGGCTCGGGACGTGGTGGCCCCGAACCCGGCGGCTCGAGCTGCGGCGGCTTCGGAGGCGGCGGCTCCGATCGCCTCCGGTCCTCCAGGTCCCCCGGCCCGGGCCCTCGGTGCGGCTCCACTCGTGCGGAGCGCCGTCGGCAGGGTCCGGTACGCCTTCGCGCTCCCGCTGCCGAGGAGCCCCATCGGCATCTCGCCGGAGACGGCCCCGGCCAGCGCCCGTAGGACGGCCACGAGACCGCAGCCACCCGCGTCCACGACCCCGGCGCGCGTCAGCACGTCGAGTTGTCCGGTGGTCGCCTCGAGCGCCGCGTACGCCCCTTCGTAGGCCGCGCGTGTCACCACCGCGGCACTGCCCTGGGCGCGCTCGGCTGCATCGGCGGCGGCCGTGGCCACGGTGAGCACCGTGCCTTCAACGGGGTGCGCGACGGCCCGGTACGCCGACTCGGCAGCCCTGCGCAGCGCACGCCGCAGCGCTTGGGCGTCCCCGGCGCCCGCGGTGCCGGGCGCATCGCCTCCGGCGTCCGCGGGACCCTCCGGGCCGCCGGGCCGCCCGACGGCAGGGGGTTCCGGGGCACTGACCGTGTCCCGCGAGGTGCCCGGCGCCGCGCCGGTGTGCGTGTGCGTGTGCGTGCCATGGTCCGCTCGCACATCGATACCGGCGTCCGTTCCGGAGTTCCGCGCCACGCCCCTCTCATCCGGGGCGCCACCTGATTCCGGTTCCGTGTCCGTTCCCACGCCCGGTCCGGAGACCGGTCGCACACCGCTGCCCCCGGCGTCCATGCCGGAACCCGGCGCCGGGGGAGCCACGTCCCGGCCCGGGTCCCTCCGACGCTGGGTCGGGGACGGTGCGGGGTCCCCGCCGGGCCGAGCGGAACCGGCCAGTACCTCGGCCATCCCGCGCAGCAGCTGCGCCAGGATCGTTCCCGAGTTGCCCCGCGCCCCGATCAGCGCGCCGTGGGCCATCGCCCGTACCGCGTCCGGCAGCCTCGGGCCCTCCGCGTCGGCCACTGCCCCATGGGCCGCGAAGACCGCCTCGACGGCCTGTGCCGCCGACTCCACGGTCAGATAGAGATTGGTGCCGGTGTCACCGTCCGCGACCGGGTAGACATTGATCGCGTCGATCGCCTCACGGGCCTCCCCCAGCTCCTCGAGGGCCAGCTCGCACCACGTGCGTACCGTCGTGGCGTCGAGGCTGTACGGCACCTGCGTCCTCCTCGGGCCGGGGCGGGAATTGCACCGCAGGGTAGTAGCGGGACCGGGGTTCGCCCGGACCGGGGCCCGGGCAGTCATGGTAGTTTCGTTGTACGGGAGCGGTCGTTGTATGCTGCTCCGGTTGCCCGATGAGAATCGGGCCATTCCCACCTGGCACCGTCGGTCAACCACTGATGTCGGCGCGCCGGGATTTCACCGTAAGTGCATCTGAAGTCTTTGGAGTGACCCGTGGCTGCCAACTGCGACGTCTGCGGCAAGGGGCCGGGCTTCGGCAACAACATTTCGCACTCGCACCGCCGCACTCGCCGTCGTTGGAACCCCAACATCCAGACGGTGCGCGCTGTGGTCGGGCGGACGCCGAAGCGGCTCAACGTCTGCACCTCGTGCATCAAGGCCGGCAAGGTCTCGCGCTGACGTTCCCGTCGTAGCGCAGCCTTCGCTGGTTGCCGGAGCCGGTCCACCGCACGGTGGACCGGCTTTCTGCTGTCCCGGGCCGGTCCGTACCTCTCTGGTCACGTCCAGGGGTGCCCGTCGCCGCTCGCCCTCCCCGGCCGACCGCGCGATCATGTCCTCACCTGCCGACGGCCCCACCGACCTGTCGGCACCCCACCGACCGTCAGCGCCACCGCCACGCGTGGTCCACCGGGCCGATCCCCCCGCCCAGCGGAAAGCCCGCGGCGATGGCACCCGTCACATAGTCCTTGGCCTCGGCCACGGCCTCCGGCACCGGCCGCCCCTTCGCCAGCTCCGCCGCGATCGCGCTCCCCAGCGTGCAGCCGGTGCCGTGCGTATGCCGGTTGTCGTGCCGTACGGACCGCAGCCAGTGCTCCTCATCGCCGTCCGTGAGCAGATCCACCGCGTCCCCGTCGAGGTGGCCGCCCTTGATCAGGGCCCAGCGCGGTCCGAATCCGAGGATCGCGTCCGCCGCCCGGCGCAGGTCCGCCTCGCCCCCGACCCGTACACCGGTCAGCTGTGTCACCTCGTCGAGATTGGGCGTGGCCACGGTCGCGACCGGCAGCAGCTTCGTACGGACCGAGTCGAGCGCCGAGGCCGCCAGCAGCGGATCGCCGTGCTTGGAGACCCCCACCGGGTCGGCCACGACGGGGGCGCCGACGTCCGCGAGCAGTTCCGCGACGGTCTCCACGAGTTCGGCCGAGGCGAGCATGCCCGTCTTGACGGCCTGGACGCCGATGTCGTCGACGACGCTGCGGAACTGCGCCCGTACGGCCTCGGTGGGCAGCTCCCACGCGCCCTGTACGCCCAGCGAGTTCTGTGCCGTGACCGCCGTGATCACGCTCATGCCGTGCACCCCGAGAGCGAGCATCGCCTTCAGATCGGCCTGGATGCCCGCGCCGCCACCGGAGTCGGATCCGGCGACGGTGAGCACACGGGGAGGTATACGCGGCTGAGGTGTCCGCGACGGCACCTGGGGGTGTCTCTGCATACGCCCGAATCTAGTGCCGCGTCAGCCGAGGTTCACCCCGCTCGCTGCCCTGGCACGGCCTCCCCGGCTACCTCCCCCGGCCGGAGGCTGGGGGAGGGCCCCCAGGAACGTTGCCCGATCGACCGAATAGGCCCTCCCCCGGCCTTCGGCATGGGGCACCCCAGAGGACGATCCGGCGCCTTGCAGATGACCGCACCAGGTCACCTCGCTACCGGGCAAACCTCGGCGGTCACAGCACTAGGGCGTGTTTCGAAGGTAGCGCCGTCCGCCCGAAGGGCGGGGGTCGCGGCGGCTGGTGCGTGCGATCGCAAGGCGGTGGGGGTACCCCCGGCCGGAGGCTGGGGGAGGTCGTCCTCGTACTGGGCGTACTCGGACGAGCCCGACAACGCAGCGAGCGTGCGTGCCAGGCGTCGCGGGTCAGGCGGGACTTTCGAAACACGCCCTAGCGGGCGTCCTCGATGTTTCCGAAGTGGTCCCAGCCGGCCTTCTCCCAGGGCGCCCCGTCCACGGTCACCTGGGGCAGCGCCGACGGGTTGAGCACCTCGCCGATCACGCGCCAGCGGGCGGGGAGCTTCACATCCTGCGGGAAGGTCGCCACGATCGCATGGTCCTCTCCCCCGCCCAGCACCCAGGTCAGCGGGTCCACCCCGACGGCCTGCCCGATGTCGGACATCTGCGTGGGGATGTCGATCGCGGCCGAACGCAGGTCGATACGGACCTTGCTGGCGTCCGCGATGTGCCCGAGATCGGCGACGAGGCCGTCGCTCACATCCGTCATCGCGGTGGCTCCGAGTCCCGCCGCCGCGGGGCCCGCGTGGTACGGGGGCTCCGGCCGCCGGTGCGCCTCCACGAAGGCGCGCGGCGAGCGGAAGCCCCGGGAGAGCACCGCATGTCCGGCGGCGGACCAGCCGAGCCAGCCCGTCACCGCTACCACGTCGCCCGGCTGTGCCCCGGCACGGGTGACCGGCTCGTGGTTGCGCATATCGCCCAGGGCGGTGATGGCGACGGTGATGGTGTCACCGCGTACGACGTCGCCGCCGACCACGGCCGCGCCCGCCACCTGGCACTCGTCGCGGATGCCGTCCATCAGCTCCACCGGCCAGGTCACCGGGAGTTCGGCGGGGACGACCAGGCCGACCAGCAGCGCCGTGGGGACCGCGCCCATGGCCGCGATGTCGGCGAGGTTCTGCGCGGCGCTCTTGCGGCCGACGTCGTAGGCCGTCGACCAGTCGCGGCGGAAGTGCCGGCCTTCCAGGAGTACGTCCGTACTGGCCACGACCCGGCGGTCCGGTGCCGCGACGACCGCGGCGTCGTCCCCGGGCCCGAGCCGTACGGCGGGGGTGGTGGTGAGCCGTGAGGTCAGTTCTCTGATGAGCCCGAACTCCCCCAACTCGCCCACGGTGCCCTTCATCACTATGCCCCTTCTGCCCCAATGCGATTGCGCTCGCGTGCCGACAACGCTGCCGGTGCCGTCAACGTCTCTTCCCTGCCCGCCGCGCCGAGCACGCCGACGGCCGCGCGGGTCTCCCCGTGCCACTCGGCGACGCGGTACCGTGGCGTCCCTTCTCCCCACATGATCCTCGTGGCCGCCCTGGAGGTTCCGTGGTACAGGCGTACATCCTGATCCAGACCGAGGTCGGCAAAGCGTCGACCGTAGCCGAGACGATTGGCAAGATCCCGGGGGTGATCCAGGCCGAGGACGTCACCGGTCCCTACGACGTCATCGTGCGAGCGCAGGCCGACACCGTCGATGAGCTGGGTCGCATGGTGGTCGCGAAAGTCCAGCAAGTGGACGGCATCACGCGTACGCTGACCTGTCCGGTCGTCCATCTGTAGCCCCCGTCTATGCTCGGCCGGTGAGTGTTTTCCCTCGCCGGCTTCTCTGCCTGCCCGCCGCTGCCCTGCTGATTGCCGCCGCCGGTTGTTCTTTCACCGACGGCACGGGCGCCCGGCCGGTTCCCACCCCGTCGGCCGCCGCCGCCGGGATGTGCCGGGCGCTGCAGGGGCAGCTGCCGAGGACCGTGGACGGGCTCGACCGGAGCTCCACCGGGCCCGAGTCGGATTTCGCGGCCGACTGGGGCGACCCGGCGGTGCAGCTGCGCTGCGGGGTGTCACGGCCCGAGGTTCTGACACCCGGGAGCGAACATTACAACCCCACGGCGGACGCGGTGGAGGTCAACGGCGTCACCTGGCTGCTGGAGAAGCAGGACGACGGCTACCGGTTCACCACGACGGGCCGCAAGGCCTTCGTCGAGCTGACCGTTCCGGGGAAGTACGCCCCCGAGGTCGATCCGCTGACCGACCTCGCGAGCGCGGTGAAGAAGACGGTGCCGAGCGAGCTCTGAGCCGTGACGCGCCCGGTGCGACGGGCGGACGGCGCCACTTCCCCGCCGCTCAGCGCAGCCCGGTCGGGCGGCGCAGCGCCGCCTGGACGAGCCGGTCCACCAGCTCCGGGTAGCTCACACCGCTCTCCTGCCACATCCGCGGATACATGGAGATCGGGGTGAAGCCGGGCATCGTGTTGATCTCGTTGATCACGAACTCCCCGCTCTCCAGCAGGAAGAAGTCCGCACGGACCAGGCCCTCGCAGGAGACGGCGTCGAAGGCGCGTACGGCCAGCTCCTGCACGCGCGCGGTCTGCTCGGGGCTGAGCGGTGCGGGCACCAGGCCCGCGGCGGAGTCGATGTACTTCGCCTCGAAGTCGTAGAAGTCGTGCGCGGTCACCGGCGGGATCTCGGCGGGCACGCTCGCCCGGGGCCCGTCCTCGAACTCCAGCACGCCGCACTCGATCTCCCGGCCCCGCAGCAGCGACTCCACCAGGATCTTGGGGTCGTGGCGGCGGGCCTCCTCGACGGCCTCGTCGAGCCCCTCCAGACCCTCGACCTTGGTGATGCCCATGGAGGAGCCGGCGCGCGCGGGCTTGATGAAGACCGGCCAGCCGTGCTCCCCGGCGAAGTCGACGATCTTCTTCCGCGCGGTGGCGGGGTCCTGCTCCCACTCCCGGGGACGGATCACCTCGTACGGGCCGACCGGCAGCCCGAAGCCGGTGAACACCCGCTTCATGTACTCCTTGTCCATGCCGACGGCGGACGCGAGCACACCTGCGCCCACGTACGGCACACCGGACAGCTCCAGCAGCCCCTGGAGCGTGCCGTCCTCGCCGTACGGCCCGTGCAGCATCGGGAAGACGACGTCGACCTCGCCCAGCACCTTGGGCACCGCGCCCGGCTCGGTGTAGACGACCTCACGGCTGGCCGGGTCGACCGGCAGCAGTACGGCGCCCTCGCCCGGCTCGGTGAGCTGCTGGACGCTCGGCAGCTGCCGGTCGGTGATCGCCATCCGCTCGGGGTCGTCGGCGGTCAGCGCCCAGCGGCCGTCGGTGGTGATGCCGATGGGCAGCACCTCGTACTTGGAGCGGTCGATGGCCCGCAGCACGGCGCCCGCGGTGACCACGGAGATGGCGTGCTCGGAGCTGCGTCCGCCGAACACGACGGCGACGCGCGGCTTGCGGGCAGGGCTGTGGGTGGAGGACTCGCTGCTCATATCGCGATGACACTACCTTGCCTTGGCTCGGGGGTCCCGGGGCTGTCCCCCGGAATGTCGCGGCCGCGCGGGCCCGCGGCCGGGACCTCGGCGCCCGGCCGGGACCGGCAGCCGGGGCGGCGGCGGACCGGCCGGGAACTGCGGTCCGGTCGCGGCGCCGGCCTGGACCGGCCCGGCCGGTCAGCGGCGTTCGGCCTTGGCGCTGCGCCCCATCAGTTCCTTGAGCGCCACGAGTGGCGCCTTCCCCTCGTGCACGATGCCGACGACGGTCTCGGTGATCGGCATGTCCACCCCGTGCCGACGGGCCAGATCGAGCACGGACTCGCAGGACTTGACGCCCTCCGCGGTCTGCTTGGTGACCGCGATGGTCTCTTCCAGTGTCATACCGCGGCCCAGGTTGGTGCCGAAGGTGTGGTTGCGGGACAGCGGCGAGGAGCAGGTGGCCACCAGATCCCCCATGCCCGCCAGACCCGCGAAGGTGTGCGCGTCGGCGCCCATGGACAGCCCCAGCCGGGTCGTCTCGGCGAGCCCCCGGGTGATCAGCGACGCCTTGGCGTTGTCGCCGAGCCCCATGCCGTCGGCGATGCCGACGGCGAGCGCGATGACGTTCTTGACCGCGCCGCCCAGTTCGCAGCCGACGACATCAGTGTTGGTGTACGGGCGGAAGTACGGGGTGTGGCACGCGGTCTGGAGCCGCTGCGCCACCGGCTCCTCGACACAGGCGACGACCGCCGCGGCGGGCTGCCGGTCCGCGATCTCCTTGGCGAGGTTGGGCCCGGTGAGCACCGCAACCCTCCCCCTGACGTCGTCGGGGGCCGCCCCGCCGGGCGCCTTGCCGACCACTTCCTCGATGACCTCGCTCATCCGCTTCGCGGTGCCGAGTTCGACGCCCTTCATCAAGCTGACGAGCACGGTGTCGGAGGGGAGTAGGGGCGCCCACCGGGCGAGGTTGTCGCGCAGGGTCTGGGAGGGCACGGCGAGCACGGTGAACTCGGCGTCGCGGGCGGCCTCCGCGGGGTCGGTGGTGGCGGTGACGGAGTCGGGCAGCTGGGCCCCCGGGAGGTAGTCGGGGTTGGTGCGGCCGGTGTTGATGGCCTGCACCACCTCCGCACGGCGGGCCCAGAGGGTCACCTCGCAGCCCGCGTCGCCGAGGATCATCGCGAAGCCGGTGCCCCAGGACCCGGCGCCGTAGACCGCGCAGCGCGTCACGTGCTCTCCCCCTGCTCCCGGACCTTCAGCCGCTCGGTCTTCCTGCGCTGCTCCGCGCGGGCCTTGCGGTGGTCGTACGGCTCGGCGGGCGCGGGCTCGCCGCGTACCTCGGCGAGGAGTTCGGTGATCGCCGTCATGATGGTGTCGGTGGCGGCGCGCAGCACCTCGGCGGTCGGCTCCATGCCGTAGTAGTCGGAGAGGTCGACCGGCGGACCGGCCTGCACCCGCAGGGTCTTCCGCGGGAGGAGACGCAGCTTCCCGACCTTGGCGTACGGCGGCACCGCGTGGTTGGCGCCCCACTGCGCGACGGGGATGACCGGCGCCTTGGTCATCAGCGCGACACGGGCGGCACCCGTCTTGCCCTGCATCGGCCAGTGGTCGGGGTCGCGCGTGAGCGTGCCCTCGGGATAGAACGCGACGCACTCGCCCCGTTCGATGGCGTCGATGGCGGCGCGGAAGGCGCTGACGGCGTCGGTGGACTCACGGTAGACGGGGATCTGGCCGGTGCCCCGGAGCATCATGCCGACGAACGGTGTCCTGAAGAGCCCGGCCTTCGCGAGGAATCGTGGGACGCGTCCGCTGTTGTACTGGAAGTGCGCGTAGGAGAGCGGGTCGAGATACGAGTTGTGGTTGACCGCGGTGATGAATCCGCCGTCGGCGGGAATGTGCTCCATTCCGCGCCAGTCCCGTTTGAACAGCACCACCAGCGGCGGTTTTGCGATGACCGCGGCCAAGCGGTACCAGAAGCCGATTCTGCGGCGGGACACTCGGACACCCTCCTCATAGGACCTGCTGAGCTGCGGACGGGCAGCCGCACAAGTGTCGCCCCAGGTCCCCGGTCTGTCGAGAACACCGTAACCCCGCAGGTCCCGGGCGGCTGCGGCAGCAGGCGAGAATGAGGCCGATGCGAAGAGTCGGAGAGGCCGTCGCGGGCGGCGGGTGGTCCCTGGTGGTTCCGCTGAAGCCGCTGGCGCTGGCGAAGAGCAGGCTCACCCGGGCGGCCGGGGACGGGCTGCGGCCGGGGCTGGCGCTGGCGTTCGCGCAGGACACCGTGGTCGCGGCGCTGGCCTGCCCCGCGGTCGCGGATGTCATGGTCGTCACCGACGATCCGCTCGCCAGGGTGGAACTGACGGCGCTGGGGGCGCGCGCCGTGGCGGACAGCCCTCCATCCTCCGGCGCGGGCCCTTCCCGGGACGGTCTGAACGCGGCGCTGGCGCACGGGGCTCGGACGGTCCGGCAGCAACGGCCGGCGGCGCCGGTGGCGGCGCTCAACGCGGATCTGCCGGCGCTGCGCCCCGGTGAACTGGAACGGGTCCTGGCGGCGGCGGCCGCATTCCCGCGGGCATTTCTGGCGGATGCGGCGGGTGTGGGGACGACCTTTCTCTCCGCGGCGCCGGGGACGGCGCTCGAGCCGGGTTTCGGGGGAGCCTCGCGGGCACGGCACCGGGCCTCGGGAGCCGCGGAAATCCTGCTGTCCGGCGTCGATTCCGTACGGCGGGACGTGGACACGGGCGAGGATCTGCGGATGGCGCTGGCCCTGGGCGTGGGTCCGCGGACGGCGGTCGCGGCGGCGGGGCTGCTCATCCCGGAATAACGCACAGGCGGGAACACACAGCCGAAAAAGGGACTCCAGAAATGGGGCAGGCCGGGAACGAAGAGCGCACCCCACTAGTCTTTGCGTATGCAGGCGACCGCTTATACGTACGACTCCGATACCCGCACCGGCAGTGTGCTGCTCGACGACGGCACCCCGGTGCCGTTCGGCTCCGAGGCCTTCGACGCGGGCGGGCTGCGGCTGCTGCGACCGGGCCAGCGGGTGCGGATCGAAGTCGAGGGCGAGGAGGGCGAGGGAGAGGGCCGCCGGATCGTCCTGGTGACACTCCAGACCCTCTGAGCCCCTCCCTGCACAGAAGTCTCCGGACACACCGCGGGCCGGGCTCCCCGAGGGGAGTCCGGCCCGGCGCGGGTGGTACTACTTCTTCCTCGCGGTCTTGGCGGTGGTCTTACGTGCCGTGGCCTTGCGGCCGGGAGCCTTCTTGGCGGTGGCCTTCTTGGCCGGAGCCGTCTTCTTGGCGGTCTTCTTCGCCGTCGTCTTCGCGGCGGGCGTCTTCTTCGCCGTCGTCTTCGCGGCGGAGGTCTTCTTCGCCGTCGTCTTCTTCGCGGGTGCCTTCTTCGCCGTCGCCTTCTTGGCCGGTGCCCTCTTCGCCGCGGCCTTCTTCCCCGCTGCCTTCTTGGTGGCCTTCTTCGCGGCGGCCTTGGCGGTAACCCCGCCCGTGAGGCTGCCCTTGGGGGCCTTCTTCACCGCGACCTCGCCGCCTCTGGGCAGCTTCTTCGAGCCGCTGACCAGGTCCTTGAAGCCCTGGCCCGCACGGAAGCGGGGCACGGCGGTCTTCTTGACCCGGACGCGCTCGCCGGTCTGCGGGTTCCGGGCGTACCGGGCCGGGCGCTCCACCTTCTCGAACGAGCCGAAGCCCGTGACCGAGACCCGTTCCCCGGCGACAGTTGCACGCACGATCGCGTCCAGTACCGCGTCGACAGCCTCGGCGGCCTGCTGCCGCCCGCCGAGCTTGTCGGCAATTGCTTCTACGAGCTGCGCCTTGTTCACGTCTTCCCCTTCGGAGACATTGCCGGAACGAAAGTGTTCAAGCTTTTTCGCACGTTAGGCAGATATATACCGCAAATCAAACACGAAACGGGCTAATCACCCTTGTGCCGCAACGAACTCGACCGTCACGGAGTTCCGTCGGCCTCAGTCGCCTTCAGGGAAACGACCTTCGTCGAGGTCCTTCATGAACCGGTCCAGACGCCTTGCCGCACCAGCGAGATCATGCTTCGCCGCGTCCGTGATGACCAGCAGCTTCCGGGACAGCGCCATCCGTACGCCCTCCGGGACTTGCAGCGAGCGCACCCTGGTGTGCGCCTCCTTCAGCCGGCCCGCGACGGTCTTGTAGAGCTCGAGTTGGCTGTCACGGTCCATGCACCGATTGTGCCATCTGCGGCGAGTTGTCGCTTCATGGGGCTTCAACGGTGTGCCGGAACGCCACTGCGCCCCCTGCCCGGTGGGCAGGGGGCGCAGACGCGGGGGATCGTGCTGATCAGACCTCTACGGTGCGGGGCTTGAAGGCGGGCCGGGACGCCTCGTACGCCGCGATGTCGGTCTCGTTCTTCAGTGTGAGGCTGATGTCGTCCAGCCCTTCCAGCAGCCGCCAGCGGGCGTTCTCGTCCAGCTCGAACTCGGCGGTCAGCACGGATCCGTCGGGCCCTTCCGCCCTGACCTCCCGCGCGACCAGGTCGACCGTCACCCGGGCAGTCGGGTCGGCCTCGGTCAGCTGCCACAGCCGCTCCACCGTGTCCTGCGGCAGCACGACCGTGAGCAACCCGTTCTTGAGCGAGTTACCGCGGAAGATGTCAGCGAACCGGGAGGAGATCACGGCCTTGAAGCCGTAGTTCTGCAGCGCCCAGACGGCGTGCTCCCGCGAGGAGCCGGTGCCGAAGTCGGAGCCGGCGACCAGCACGGTCGCACCCTGCCGCTCGGGCTGGTTGAGCACGAAGGTGGGGTCCTTGCGCCAGGCCTCGAACAGACCGTCCTCGAAGCCGTCGCGGGTGACCTTCTTCAGCCAGCTCGCGGGGATGATCTGGTCGGTGTCGACGTTGCTGCGGCGCAGCGGGACGGCCCGGCCGGTGTGCGTGGTGAAAGCTTCCATGGTTCTCAGGCCTCCACGAGAGCTGGGACGTCGGACAGGTCGGCCGGGGAGGCGAGGTGCCCCAGTACCGCGGTGGCGGCGGCGACCTGCGGGGAGACCAGGTGAGTACGGCCGCCCTTGCCCTGCCGCCCCTCGAAGTTGCGGTTGGAGGTGGAGGCGGAGCGCTCACCCGGCGCCAGCTGGTCCGGGTTCATGCCCAGGCACATCGAGCAGCCCGCGTGCCGCCACTCGGCGCCGGCGGCGGTGAAGACCTTGTCCAGCCCCTCTTCGACGGCCTGGAGGGCGACCCGTACGGAGCCGGGGACCACCAACATCCGGACGCCGTCGGCGACCTGGCGGCCCTCCAGGATCGACGCGGCCGAGCGCAGGTCCTCGATCCGCCCATTGGTGCAGGAACCTACGAAAACGGTGTCCACGGAGATCTCGCGCAGCGGCTGACCCGCCGTCAACCCCATGTAGTCCAGGGCCTTTTCGGCGGCGTAGCGCTCCGAAGCATCTTCGTACGAAGCCGGGTCGGGCACGACGGCCGACAGCGGGGCGCCCTGGCCGGGGTTGGTGCCCCAGGTCACGAACGGCGCCAGCTCGGTGGCGTCGACGACGACCTCGTGGTCGAAGACGGCGTCCTCGTCGGAGCGCAGCGTCTTCCAGTACGCGACGGCGGCGTCCCAGTCCTCGCCCTGCGGGGCGTGGTCGCGGCCCTTCAGATAGTCGAAGGTGGTCTCGTCCGGCGCGATCATGCCCGCGCGGGCGCCCGCCTCGATCGACATGTTGCAGATGGTCATCCGCGCTTCCATCGACAGCTTCTCGATGGCCGGGCCGCGGTACTCGATCACATAGCCCTGGCCGCCGCCGGTGCCGATGCGGGCGATGATCGCCAGGATCAGGTCCTTGGCGGTGACCCCGTCGGGCAGCTCGCCCTCAACGGTGATCGCCATGGTCTTGAACGGGGCCAGCGGCAGCGTCTGGGTGGCCAGGACGTGCTCGACCTGGCTGGTGCCGATGCCGAACGCCAGCGCGCCGAAGGCGCCGTGCGTGGAGGTGTGGCTGTCGCCGCAGACCACGGTCGTGCCGGGCTGGGTCAGTCCCAGCTGCGGTCCCACGACGTGGACGACGCCCTGCTCGACGTCGCCCAGCGGGTGCAGCCGTACACCGAATTCCGCGCAGTTCTTGCGCAGCGTCTCCAACTGGGTGCGCGAGACCGGGTCGGCGATCGGCTTGTCGATGTCGAGGGTGGGGGTGTTGTGGTCCTCGGTGGCGATGGTGAGGTCGGTGCGCCGCACCTGGCGCCCGTTCTTGCGGAGGCCGTCGAAGGCCTGCGGGCTGGTCACCTCGTGCAGCAGGTGCAGATCGATGAAGAGGAGGTCGGGCTCGCCATCGGCGCGCCGGACGACATGGTCGTCCCAGACCTTCTCCGCGAGTGTCCGTCCCATCGCTTTCCCTCCGGCCGGCCGCATTGCCGGCCCGCTCGATTCCCTGTGCCCATGCCCGAACCCCGGGGTCCGGGAAGGGCGTACGGACCGTGGTCCGCGGTCCGCCATTCCAGAGTGACGGGTTCCGCAGAAATATGAACTTGCGTTTCACAGAGTGAGACGCGAGTATCGTTGCATGGACAACTCTAGCGGCGTCGGCGTTCTCGACAAGGCAGCGCTGGTACTGAGCGCTCTGGAGTCCGGTCCGGCCACCCTCGCCGGGCTGGTCGCGTCGACCGGTCTCGCGCGCCCCACGGCCCATCGGCTGGCGGTGGCACTGGAACATCACCGGATAGTGGCGAGGGACATGCAGGGCCGGTTCATCCTCGGCCCGCGCCTGGCCGAGCTGGCCGCGGCGGCCGGCGAGGACCGGCTGCTGGCCACGGCCGGGCCGGTGCTCACCCACCTTCGCGATGTCACCGGCGAGAGTGCTCAGCTCTACCGGCGGCAGGGAGACATGCGGATCTGCGTGGCCGCGGCAGAACGCCTGTCCGGCCTGCGGGACACCGTGCCGGTCGGCTCCACGCTGCCCATGAAGGCCGGGTCCGCGGCGCAGATTCTCATGGCCTGGGAGGAGCCGGAGCGGCTGCACCGCGGGCTCCAGGGAGCACGCTTCACCGCGACCGCGCTCTCGGGCGTACGGCGCCGGGGCTGGGCCCAGTCCATCGGTGAGCGCGAGCCGGGCGTCGCCTCGGTCTCCGCGCCGGTGCGCGGCCCGTCCAACCGCGTGGTCGCCGCCGTCTCGGTCTCCGGACCGATCGAGCGGCTGACCCGCCACCCGGGCCGGATGCACGCCCAGGCCGTCATCGACGCGGCGGGCCGGCTGAGCGAAGCGCTGCGCCGCTCGGGCTGAGACGGGGGACGGGACATGCCCGCGCGGAACGGTCCGGCGGGCAGGGCGCGGCTGAAGCGGTCCGGCGGCCACGGGTACGGTCGATACACAGGGCCGCCGATGCACGGGCGGCCGGACGCCCGGGGCGGCCTGCGCCACCGGGCACCAGGCGGGGCTCCGGACGTGTGTCGGTCCGGAGCCCCGCCTGGTGTCGTGCTTCCCGGAAAAAGGCGAAAGCCCCTCCGCGAGGAGGGGCTTTCCCATGCGTACCCCCGACCGGATTCGAACCGGCGCTACCGCCTTGAGAGGGCGGCGTGCTAGGCCGCTACACAACGGGGGCCCTGGCAGATCCTCGCCCCATCGCCGCCTCCGGGAGCGACCCGGATGGTGACGGAAGGAAGGATCAGTACCCCCGACCGGATTCGAACCGGCGCTACTGCCTTGAGAGGGCAGCGTGCTAGGCCGCTACACAACGGGGGCTCGGCACTTCTGATCAAGAGTTCCACAACATCGGGAACTCTCGCTGGGGTACCAGGACTCGAACCTAGACTAAGTGAACCAGAATCACTCGTGCTGCCAATTACACCATACCCCACCAAAACGCAACCCCCTGAGGGGGCTTTGTTTGGGTTGCGCTTCCCGGTTCCGGCCTTGTCGGCCCGCTCGGGCGGCGCAGGAAGAACATTACCCGATGGGGGACGGCGCTCCAAAACGGGTATCGCCGCGCAACAGTGCGGGCAGCTGGGCCAGACTGGTGATCCGCCGCAGGCCACACCCGCTGCCGCGGTCGGCGCGATCCAGCCAGACCCCGAAGAGGCCCGCCGCCACGGCCGCACGGGCGTCGATGTCGGCCCGGTCACCCACGTACGCCACCTGCTCCGGCGGGAGGCCGAGCGCCGCGCAGCCCGCCAGGAACGCCTCGGCCGCGGGCTTGGAGCAGCCCAGCTCGTCGGCGCACAGCAGCACCTCGAAGCGGTCGCGGAGGCCGAGGGCCCGCAGCTTGCGGTCCTGGTTGACAACGCTCGAGTTGGAGAGCACGCCGTGCCGGTAGTCGGCCGCGAGGGTGTCGAGTGTGGGGACGGCGTCCGGGAACAGGACCCAGGCCGCCTCGTAGTGGGAGATGTACCGGCCGAACCACGCGTCGGCCTCGGCATCGGACAGCGGCTTGCCCAGAAACGTACGGGCCCGCTCGCGGCGGTGCTCCAGAAAACCGAGTTCGCCGGCGACGAAGCGTCCGAACTCGATCTCCATGGCCTCCCGCCAGAGACGGAGGGCGTGCTCCTCACTGTCGTATGCGGCGAGGAGGCCCTCGGCCTCCAGATGGCGAAGCGCACCGGTCCGGTCGGACCCGGTGTAGTCGAAGAGCGTGTCGTCAACGTCCCAGAGCACGGCGCGGATGGTCATACGGGGACGCTATCGCTCGAGGTCCCCGGCCGAGGTGCGGCAGGAACGGAGTCCGGCCACAGCGGAGGTGGGGGCGGCGACGGCGTCGAGGCCTCCCCTGTCGTCACCCTTCGTCGGCCAACGGTGACGGCCGGCTTGTCCATGATGCACCCCGTCGAAGGGGCGTCACGGAATTCTCGTTCCTGGCCGTGCGGTTCGTCGTACGGGCCCGTGATCCGCTTTCCGGACCGGAGACCGGACCGCGCCGATGCCGTGGCGGCCGCAGCGGCGACGGGCGGGACGTCTTGTCGGTCAGCTCGGGCGCGAGTGGAAGACGGAGAACGGTGGGCACGGCACCGCCGCCGAAGCGGTAAGGCACCCGGACAAGCGGTTCGGCGCCCCCCGCACCACGAGCTGCTCGGGACCGAGCGGGCGGCGAGGCACTGCTCGTGCTGTAAGACGCATACGCCGGAGGGGTGGGAGCCCAACCGGCTCCCGCCCCTCCGGCGTGCAACAGACCCTTACGCCTCCAGCTTCAGCAGCGCCGCGTCGATCCGGGCCAGGGTGCGGTCACGGCCCAGGACCTCGAGGGACTCGAAGAGCGGCAGGCCCACCGTACGGCCGGTGACGGCGACGCGGACCGGGGCCTGGGCCTTGCCGAGCTTGAGGCCGTGCTCCTCGCCGGCGGCCACGACGGCCGCCTTGAGGGCGTCGGCGTTCCAGTCGGCGTCGCCCAGCTTCTCGCGGGCGGTCCGCAGCAGGCCGTCCGCGCCCGGCTTCATGGCCTTCTGCCAGGACGCCTCGTCCTCGACCGGCTCCTCCAGGAAGAGGAAGTCGACGTTGGCGGTGATGTCCGACAGGACGGTGAGGCGGGTCTGGGCCAGCGGGGCAAGGGCCTCGAAGGCCTGGGGGTCGAACGCCTCGGGGGCCCAGGGAGCGTGCGGAGCCTTCAGCCACGGCTCACAGGCGACGATGAAGTCCTTCACATCCATCCGGCGGATGTGATCGGCGTTGATGGCCTCGGCCTTCTTCAGGTCGAAGCGCGCCGGGTTGGCGTTGACGCCGTTGATGTCGAACGCGGCGACCATCTCGTCGATCGTGAAGACATCACGGTCGGCGGAGAGCGACCAGCCCAGCAGCGAGAGGTAGTTGAGCAGGCCCGCGGGCAGGAAGCCGCGCTCACGGTAGAGGTTGAGCGAGGCCTGCGGGTCGCGCTTGGAGAGCTTCTTGTTGCCCTCGCCCATCACATACGGCAGATGGCCGAACTCCGGGGTCCTGCCGCTGCCGACCCCGATCTCGGCGAGCGCGCGGTACAGCGCGATCTGGCGCGGGGTGGAGGACAGCAGGTCCTCGCCGCGCAGTACGTGCGTGATCTCCATCAGCGCGTCGTCGACCGGGTTGACCAGCGTGTAGAGGGGGGCGCCGTTGGCCCGGACGATGCCGAAGTCCGGCACGTTCTCCGGGGAGAAGGTCAGCTCGCCGCGCACCAGGTCGTGGAAGGTGATCGGCTCGTCGGGCATCCGGAACCGGATGACGGGCTCGCGCCCCTCCCGCCGGTACGCCTCGATCTGCTCGGCGGTCAACTCGCGGCACGCGCCGTCGTAGCCGGAGGGCCTGCCCGCGGCGCGGGCGGCCTCGCGGCGCTGCTCCAGCTCCTCGGTGGTGCAGTAGCACGGGTACGCGAAGCCGCCCTCCTGGAGGCGGCGGGCGACATCGGCGTAGATCTCCATGCGCTGCGACTGGCGGTACGGCTCGTGGGGGCCGCCGACCTCGGGGCCCTCGTCCCAGTCGAAGCCCAGCCAGCGCATCGCGTCGAGCAGCTGCTCGTACGACTCCTCGGAGTCACGGGCCGCGTCGGTGTCCTCGATGCGGAAGACGAACTGAGCACCGCTGCCGCTGTGGTGGCGGGCGAACGCCCAGTTGAAGAGGGCGGTGCGGACCAGGCCCACATGGGGGTTGCCGGTCGGCGAGGGACAGAAACGTACACGTACGGGTGCGCTAGCCACGCTTGATCACCTTGTTGGTGAGAGTGCCGATGCCTTCGATGGTGACGGCGACCTCGTCGCCGACGTTGAGCGGGCCGACCCCGGCCGGGGTGCCGGTGAGGACGACGTCGCCGGGGAGCAGCGTCATCGCCTCGGTGATGTGCACGATCAGGTCCGTGATCGAGTGGACCATGTCGCTGGTGCGGCCCAGCTGGCGCTGCTCGCCGTTGACCGTGCACATGATGCCGAGGTCGCCCGGGTCGAGCTCGGTCTCCACCCAGGGCCCGAGCGGGCAGGAGCCGTCGAAGCCCTTGGCCCTCGTCCACTGGCTCTCGCGCCGCTGCACATCGCGGGCGGTGAGGTCGTTGGCGCAGGTGTAGCCGAGGATCACGTCCTGCACCCGGTCGCGTGGGACCTCGCGGCACATCCGGCCGATGACCACGGCCAGCTCGGCCTCGTGGTGCAGCTCGCCGGAGAAGGAGGGGTACGCGACGGGGTCGCCGGGGCCGGCCACGGAGGTGGACGGCTTGAAGAAGGCGATCGGGACGTCGGGGACCTGCTGGCCCAGCTCGGCGGCGTGCTCGGCGTAGTTGCGGCCGATCCCCACGACCTTGCTGGGCAGGACGGGGGGCAGCAGCCGGACCTTGTCCAGCGGGACCTTCTGTCCCGAGCGCTCGAACTCGGCGAAGGGGTGGCCCTTGATGATGTCGAGGACGGGGCCGCCTTCAGCCGCTGCTGAAGACGGGTCCCCCTCCACCACGCCGAAGCCGACGTTGCCGTCGATGGAGAACCTGGCAATGCGCACGGGAAGCCGCTGCCCCTCACTGGTCACTGGCCGGAGACTGACACTCCAGGCTATCGCGGGGGCGCGTCCGCCCCGGCCGGCGTCCGCGGCGGGGGCGCGGTCAGCCCTGGGGGGCGTCCGTCAGGATGGTGCGGCGCGGGTTCGCGGTCCGGGCGGGCAGCTCCGCGGCGCGCTCCTGCTCCTCGGATGCGGCGGGGTCGACGGTCCGCAGTTCCTCGGCGTCCTTGAGGTGGGCGAGGGTGGTGCGTCGCGGATTGGCTATGTTGCGGAACATCATCGTCGTCTTCACCGGGTTTCTGCCTCGCCTTGTCATTTGTCGTTCCGGCCGTCTGTGTAAAGCGTCAGGCTAGACGCGCGATTCCCCGGAGATCCGGTGAAGAAGCCCCGACCTACATGTGAGTTTGCTCACGACGACCTTGGCAAATACGGCATTCCGGTCAAGCAACTCGACCTCTTGAAACGGACATTGCCACACCGAAGCGAATCTTCCGCTCCCGATCACCGCTACTGGGACAGCAACCCTTCGTGCACAACTCGTCGGCAATGGTCCGTTATGGCCGACATGACTTTCTACGCCTGGTGATGTTTTCCGCACATAGCGTCACGCGTGTCACGGCCTGAAGCGCCGCCCTTGTTGGAGATCCGGCACTGTGCTGGAATTCCACGGACCGCCGGGGCCGATGTCCCCATGACTCCATACCGCTCCGCCGCTGACGCGGTGGGGCGCCTGGTCCAGAGGTTGCGACGCTAGTGCAGGGACGTTTCAAGAGGGATGACAGCGCTGCGGCGGACTCGGAGCCGCGCGGTGGAACCGACCGTGGCTCCTCACCCCAGCGTGCCCAGGGTTCCGGGATCACACCGGAAGCCCAGGGCTCCGATCGCGCCGCGCGCCCGAGCGCACTGAACAGCGGGGAGTCCGCCGGGCCGCAGCGGAAGGGCCCGGCCGGACCCGGTGCACGCGTAGCCCTGCGCAACTGGCGCATCAGCACCCGGCTGGTCTCCCTGCTGGCTCTCCCCGTGGTCGCCGCGACGACGCTGGGCGCGTTGCGTATCGACACCTCGATGGACAACCTCCAGCAGCTCGAGAACATGAAGCTGCTGACGGAGATGACCAAGCAGGCGACCGAACTGGCGTCCGCACTCCAGGAGGAGCGCGACCACTCGGCGGGCCCGATGGTCACCGACGACGCGAAGAACGACGACGTCGTCTACCCGCGGATCAAGACCGACCGGGCGAAACAGGCGTTCCGCGAGGCCACCCAGGAGATCGAGGCCTCGAACTCCGAGGACCTGGTGGGCGTCAACTCCTCGCTCGTCAACATCCTCAAGCAGCTCGAGAAGATCAAGACGATCCGCGCCACCGCGTACGACGACGAGAACTACATCGCGCAAACCGTCAGCAACTACAACGAGCTCATCACCTCGCTGCTCTCGCTCTCCCAGGACATGGCCCAGGCCACCAGCAACAGCGAGATGATCCGCAGCACCCGCGCGCTGGCCGCGTTCTCCTCCGCGAAGGAGTACGCCTCGATGCAGCGCGCCGTGATCAGCGCGGGCCTCGCCCACGAGCCCAAGCCGAAGCTCTCCCCCAACGACCGGCTCTACGGCCAGTCCGCGCAGCAGAGCGAGGAGTCCGCGCTCGCCCAGTTCATCCAGGTCTACGCGGGCAAATCGAGCTCCCAGGAGCTGCTGCAGGCCCTGGAGGACGGCGGCAACTCCGAGATCATCCTGGCGGACACCTACGCCGGCCGGGTCCTGAAGACCAACGGTGCGATCTCGGCCGAGAAGCGCTCGTACAAGGACTGGTACGACCAGGACTCCACCAAGATCGACGAGATGTCGCGCATCGAGCAGACGCTTCTCTCGGAGATGGAGGAGAAGGCGCGCGAGCTGCGCTCCGAGGCGCAGCAGGTCGCCATCATCAACGGCGCGATCATCCTGCTCGTCCTGGGTGTCTCCCTCGTCGGCGCCTTCGTCGTCGCCCGGTCCATGGTCCGCTCCCTGCGCCGGCTCCAGGACACCGCGCAGGAGGTCTCGCAGAGGCGCCTGCCCGAACTGGTCAAGCAGCTCTCCGAGTCCGACCCCCAGGACGTGGACACCTCCGTCGAGTCGGTGGGTGTGCACAGCCGGGACGAGATCGGACGGGTCGCCGCGGCGTTCGACGACGTGCACCGCGAGGCGGTCCGCCTCGCCGCCGAGCAGGCGCTGCTGCGGGGCAACGTCAACGCGATGTTCACCAACCTCTCGCGCCGCAGCCAGGGCCTCATCCAGCGTCAGCTGTCGCTGATCTCCGAACTGGAGAGCCGCGAGGCCGACCCGGACCAGCTGTCCTCGCTCTTCAAGCTCGACCACCTCGCGACCCGTATGCGCCGGAACGGCGAGAACCTCCTCGTCCTCGCGGGCGAGGAGCCGGGCCGTCGCTGGACCCGTCCCGTCCCGCTGGTCGACGTACTCCGCGCCGCCGCCTCCGAGGTGGAGCAGTACGAGCGGATCGAACTGAGCTCGGTCCCGGCGACCGAGGTCGCCGGGCGGGTCGTCAACGACCTCGTGCACCTGCTCGCCGAGCTGCTGGAGAACGCCACCTCCTTCTCCTCGCCGCAGACCAAGGTCAAGGTCACCGGCCATGCCCTGCCCGACGGGCGGGTGCTGGTCGAGATCCACGACACCGGCATCGGCCTCTCCCCCGAGGACCTGGCGGCGATCAACGAGCGGCTGGCCAGCCCGCCGACCGTGGACGTCTCGGTGTCCCGGCGCATGGGTCTGTTCGTGGTCGGCCGGCTGTCCCTGCGGCACGGCATCCGGATCCAGCTGCGGCCCTCGGACTCCGGCGGCACGACCGCGCTCGTCATGCTTCCCGTCGATGTCGCCCAGGGCGGTGCCAAGGCGGGCGGCAAGCCCCCGGCGCCCGTACCCGGAGGCAGTGGCGGCAGCGGCAACCAGCCCACCAGCCGTCTCGCGGGCATGCAGCCACGCGGTCAGGTGCCGGGCGGCGCCCGTCCGGCCCTGCCGGGCCGCGACGCGGGCGGTCCGGGCGGACAGCCGGGCCGTACGGGCGGCGCACTGCCCTCCCGTCCGGGCGCCGGTGCCCCCGCGGGCGGCCCCTCCGACGGTCCGGGCGGGCGCGACGGTTCGGGCTTCGCCCCGGCGGACCGTACGGGCTCCACCGCGGGCAGCGGTACGGGCATGGCCGGGGCCTTCGGCAACCGCCCCGGCTCCCCCACGGGCCAGGGCCATGCCCAGGGCGGACGCCCCGGCGGCTCCGGCAGCGGCTTCGGCTCCGAAGGCCTGCCCGCCGCGGGCGGATCCCAGGGCCGCTCCTCGGCCCCCGCACGCCGCGACGCCCCGCGGGACCCCGCCAACCGTGCGGCTGTGCCGCCGCGCGACACCGGGCCCGGCAACCCGACCGTCGCGCCGCCCACCGGCGCACCCACGCGCTCCGCACAGGGCCCTGGCTCTTCCGGTGCTCAGGGCGGGCGCCCGCAGCTCCCGCCGCGCGGCCCCGCCGCCGAGCTCCCGGGCGGCTCCTCCGGGACCGGCAACGGCCCCCGGCCCCAGGAGCCCGGCAGCAACTGGGACGCACGACGGGCCGCCGGTTCCGACGACTGGCCGTCCGCCGCACCGCGCGAGGCCCAGGACGCACCGCGCGGGCACGAGGAGGCCGAGTCCACCGCGCAGTTCCCGCGTCCGGACTACGACGCCCCGCCCCAGCGCCAGAACACCGGTCAGTACGCACTCCCGCCGTCCGAGACGGACGCGCTGCCGCCCGCCGGCCCCGGCGACGGCCGCACCCCGCTCTTCGACACCCTCGAGTCGGACTGGTTCCGCGGCGCCCGCGGAGACGAGCAGCCCGCCGAGCCTCCGGCGCCTGCCGTACCCCCGCAGCCGCAGCGACCCGGCCCCCGCCCGCCGGCCTCCGTACCGCCCAAGCCGCGGCACGATCCCGGCGGTTCCGGGGTCTCCTGGCGTACCTCGCCCAACGACGAGCTGGGCCGGCAGGCCGAGCGGGTCCGCCAGCCCGCGGCGGGCGGCGTCACCACGTCCGGACTGCCACGCCGTGTGCCGCGCGCCAACCTCGTCGCCGGCACCGCCACACAAGAGCAGTCCGAGCGGACCGGTCCGCAGGTCTCGCGTGCGCCTGACGACGTACGCGGGCGGCTGACCAACCTCCGACGGGGCATCCAGCAGGGCCGTCAGGCCGGCACGACCACCGGCCGTGACAGTCGTGGCAGTAACAATCAAGGCTTCGGCCCCACTTACCAGCAGGAGCGTTAGTTGAGTCCGATGAGCCAGGCGGCGCAAAATCTGAACTGGTTGATCACCAACTTCGTGGAGAACACCCCGGGGGTGTCCCACACGGTGGTGGTCTCCGCCGACGGACTCCTTCTCGCGATGTCCGAAGGGTTTCCCCGCGACCGTGCCGATCAGCTGGCGGCCGTGGCCTCCGGCCTGACGTCGCTGACGGCCGGCGCCTCCCGTATCTTCGAAGGCGGCTCGGTCAACCAGACCGTCGTGGAGATGGAACGCGGCTTCCTCTTCATCATGTCCGTCTCCGACGGTTCCTCACTGGCCGTGCTCGCCCACCCCGAGTGCGACATCGGCCTCGTGGGCTACGAGATGGCTCTCCTGGTCGACCGGGCGGGCACCGTTCTCACCCCGGATCTGCGCGCAGAACTCCAAGGCAGCCTTCTCAACTGACCGACCGACGTAAGCTCAACCGACCGACCCGTCCGGCCGATCGCCCTCCCCCCACCGGCCCCGCCAGACGACAACCGTTGTCCCGCCCGGAGGAATCGATTCATGACTCCGTCCCACTCGCCCGGCCCGTACGGCGCCTCCGACGAGGCGTCGTACGGGGATGAAGGCGATCAGCCGCTGGTGCGGCCGTACGCCATGACCGGGGGCCGGACCCGGCCTCGCTACCAGCTCGCCATCGAGGCGCTGGTCAGCACGACGGCCGACCCGGCCCATCTGGGTGGGCTGCTCCCCGAGCACCAGCGGATCTGCCACCTGTGCCGGGAGGTCAAGTCCGTGGCGGAGATCTCCGCCCTGCTGGCGATCCCGCTCGGGGTGTCGCGGATCCTCGTCGCCGATCTGGCGGAGGCCGGGATGGTGGCGATCCACCAGCCGGGCGGCAGCGGAGAGGCCGGCGGCACGCCGGATGTGACACTGCTCGAAAGGGTGCTCAGTGGACTTCGGAAGCTCTAGCGGCGCTGCCCGCTCCACCACCTCCGCGAAGATCGTGGTGGCGGGCGGCTTCGGCGTGGGCAAGACCACGTTCGTCGGCGCGGTCTCGGAGATCAACCCGCTGCGCACCGAAGCGGTCATGACGTCCGCCTCGGCGGGCATCGACGATCTGAGCCACGTCCAGGACAAGACCACGACGACCGTGGCGATGGACTTCGGCCGTATCACCCTGGACCAGGACCTGATCCTGTACCTCTTCGGTACGCCCGGACAGGACCGCTTCTGGTTCATGTGGGACGACCTCGTCCGCGGTGCCATCGGCGCCGTCGTCCTCGTCGACACCCGCCGCCTCGCCGACTGCTTCCCCGCCGTCGACTACTTCGAGAACAGCGGACTGCCCTTCGTCATCGCCCTCAACGGCTTCGACGGACACCAGCCCTACGCCCCCGAAGAAGTCCGGGAAGCCCTCCAGATCGGCCCCGACGCCCCCATCATCACCACCGACGCACGCCACCGCGCCGACGCCAAGAGCGCCCTCATCACGCTCGTCGAGCACGCCCTGATGGCCCGGCTCAAGTAGGCACCGGGGAGCGTCAGTTGAACCACCGGCGGGCTGTGTCGTTTGACACGGCCCGCCGCTGTGTTCATAACGTTTCGAAAGAGAATTGGCAGCACCCCAGCACCCGACGCATTCAGGTGGCTTCGCTGTGCGCACAATCACGCTGCTTTTTGCCGTGCCTCGCGCTTAATGCCCCATTTATCTTGCCCTTACAGGCCCTGATACGGGCACCTCCCGTTGTTTGGTGGGCAAGCCCCTGACGTGCTGCAATTCATGAACTGCCGAGTAGTCACGGCCCAGAAGACAAACGGCACACCGTAGGTGCCGACGCCGAGAGGTTGTTGGTCGAGTGAGGCGAAGCAAGCCCGGCCCCGCGCAGCAAGCGTCGCGAGGCAACTTCACCCCGCCGCCGCGCGCAGCGGCGTCGCCCGCCGATGCGCCCGATACGGCGCTCGCGAGCGGCAGCCGGCTGTCCCCCCGCAACTGGCGCGTACCCACCAGACTGAACGCGATCCTGCTGATACCCGTACTGGTCGGGCTGGTGTTCGGCGGTTTTCAGGTCAACGGCTCCAT
Source organism: Streptomyces sp. 8N706 (assembly GCF_052245415.1). NCBI lineage: Bacteria > Bacillati > Actinomycetota > Actinomycetes > Kitasatosporales > Streptomycetaceae > Streptomyces > Streptomyces sp. 8N706. The sequence goes on from NZ_JBQQBW010000046.1 coordinate 51,095, forward strand.
CCAGACATGGCGTGAGGCGGAGGATGCCGAGAACATCGCTCGGCTGGTGCGGGCGGCCGAGACCTACGGCCAGGCCGTGGTCAACGAGCGCGACCGGACCGCCGTCCCGCTGCTGAACGGTGACCGTGACAGCAAGATCGTTACTGAGGCCCGGGCCACGACGGACGCCGCGAAGGAGGAGTTCGACCTCCGCGTCGCCGAGATGCCGGACAAGCCGGGTCTCCAGCGGCGTCTGAAGATCTTCCGGGAGGGCGAGGGACAGCTGGAGCAGCTCCGTCAGGGCGCCTACACCTCCGCCCTGCCCGGTGTGAAGACCGAAGAGGGCTACGTCCAGATCCAGCACCCGCTGATGGAGTTCGCCAACGAGCTCGGCCTCGGCACCGGCAACATCACCAGCTACGGCCGTACGGTCTACGCGATCTCCCTCGCCAAGGCCGCCGAGTCGCTGCAGCGCTCCATCGGCATGCACCTGCTGGTCAAGCCCGGCCCCGGGGTGAAGAACCGCGGCGCCCAGGTCACCGCCTTCACCTCGTACGCCTACCTGGAGAACATCGCTCTCGGCGAGTACGTCTCCGGTGGTACCGCCGAGGACCAGGAGCGCCTGAAGACCGCCCTCAAGGCGGCCCAGGCGAAGGGCAAGAAGCAGGTCGCGCAGGCCAAGCAGCAGGCGGAGGCCACCGGTAGGCCGTTCGTGACCCCACCGCCGATGAAGGACATGATCACGGCGATCGGCCGGGGCACCCCCGCCTCCGAGCTCAAGACGCAGGGCATCACTCCGGAGAGCTGGTACGCGACCTCCACCGGCAAGTTCGACGTGTACCGCTCGATCGAGAAGGACCTCGTCGACAAGGCCGTGAACGAGGCCTCTCAGATCTCCGACGACGCCAAGCAGGACGCGATCGTCAACGGCGCCATCGTGGTGCTCGCCCTGCTCGCCGCGTTCATCATCGCCGGGATGATGGCCCGCTCGATGAGCAACAGCATGAGCCGGCTGCGCACCGCCGCCTTCGACGTCGCCGAGCAGCGGCTGCCGATGCTGGTCGACCAGCTGTCCCGTACGGACCCGGGCCGCGTGGACACCCGCGTCCAGCCCATCCCGATCCACACCGCGGACGAGATCGGCGAGGTGGCCCGCGCCTTCGACCAGGTCCACCGCGAGGCCGTCCGGCTCGCTGCCGAGCAGGCGCTGCTGCGGGGCAACGTCAACGCGATCTTCACCAACCTCTCCAGCCGTAACCAGGGCCTCATCGAGCGCCAGCTCTCCCTGATCACCGATCTGGAGAACAACGAGGCCGACCCGGACCAGCTGGAGAACCTCTTCCGGCTCGACCACCTCGCGACCCGTATGCGCCGGAACGGCGAGAACCTCCTCATCCTCGCGGGCGAGGAGCCCGGCCACCGCTGGAACCAGCCGGTGCCGCTGGTGGACGTGCTCCGTGCCGCCGCGTCCGAGGTGGAGAACTACGAGCGCATCGAGCTGACCGGCGTGCCGGAGAGCGAGATCCACGGCACCGCCGTCACCGACCTCGTGCACCTGCTGTCCGAGCTGCTGGAGAACGCCACGTCCTTCTCCTCGCCGCAGACCAAGGTGCGGGTCACCGCCACCCGGCTGCCGGACGGCCGCGTCATGATCGAGATCCATGACAAGGGCATCGGCCTCACCGCCGAGGACTTCGCGGACATCAACCACAAGCTGGCGAACCCGCCGACCGTCGACGCCGCGATCTCCCAGCGCATGGGCCTGTTCGTGGTCGGCCGGCTGGCCGACCGGCACGGCATCCGCGTCCAGCTGCGGCCCTCCGGCGAGCAGGCGGGCACCACCTCGCTGGTCATGCTCCCGGACGCCATCACGCACGGCGGTGGCGGCGAGCAGCTGCCACAGGACGACTTCACGGTCTCCCGGATCGTGCCCGAGCAGGAACAGTCCTACGACAACGGGCAGCAGCTCCCGATGCGTACGGCGGCGGAGCTGGGCTTCGACGAGTCGCGCTACGCCGACGTCCCGGACGACATCCGTGAACTGGACCCGCTGGGCCGCTCGCTGATGCGTGAGGAGCTGCGGGCGCAGCTGGAGGACCGGTCGCCCGCCGACGAGCGCCCGGTCTTCCGCGACGACACCCAGCAGCCCGCGTACGACGAGCGCCAACAGGCCTACGACACCGCCGAGTTCCCGCAAGCCGCCTATCCGGAATCCGGGTACCAGCAGAACGGCTACCCGGAGCCCGGCTACCCGGAGGCGGCGTACGGCGAGCCCACGGGTCAGCACCAGCAGGCGTACGCGCAGTACGACGCCGAGCCGCAGCAGAACGAGTGGACCAGGTCCTCCTCGTACGAGAGCCGCTACGAGCCGGATTACGGAGCGGAATCGGAATCTCGGGGCGCTCCCGCGGACGCGCCGGAGCGCGTAGGCTTCGATCGTCCCGGACCCTCCCCGAGCGGCACCCGCTCCGTGACCGGCGCCGGTCTGCCGCGCCGCGACAAGGGGTGGCAGCAGCCCGAAGAACCGGAGCGGACCCAACAGGTCCCTCAGGTCCAGCAGGAGAGCGGCAACGACTGGCGGTCGGCGAACGACGACCGCTGGCAGCGTGCCGAGCAGCTCCGGGAGCCGAAGGCCGGTGGAGTCACTCCGTCCGGACTTCCCCGGCGGGTACCCAAGGCCAACCTGGTCGAGGGCACCGCAGAGCAGACCCCGCAGGGCGGCCCCCAGGTCTCCCGCGCCCCGGAGGACATCCGCGGCAGGTTGAGCAACCTGCGGCGCGGTGTCCAGCAGGGACGCAACGCAGGGACGGACACCAATGGCCAGGGCTTCGGCCCCGGCGGCAGTACCTACGATCAGGAGCGTTAGTGTGAGCCCGATGAGCCAGGCGGCGCAGAACCTGAACTGGTTGATCACCAACTTCGTGGACAACACCCCGGGGGTGTCCCACACGGTGGTGGTCTCCGCCGACGGACTCCTTCTCGCGATGTCCGAAGGGTTCCCGCGCGACCGTGCCGATCAGCTGGCGGCCGTGGCCTCCGGCCTGACGTCGCTGACGGCCGGCGCCTCCCGTATCTTCGAAGGCGGCTCGGTCAACCAGACCGTCGTGGAGATGGAACGCGGCTTCCTCT